>JAPPFQ010000466.1 GCA_028875135.1 Acidobacteriota bacterium | reverse complement strand
TCCATGAGCCGGCGCCGGCGCTCGAACAGGTCCGAGCGGGCATAGGCCGCCTCGACCCGGTTCCGGACCACATGCGACAGGGCCGCCTCGATCACCTCCCGGGGATGGTCGGTCCCCTCGGCTGCCCAGTCCCGGAAGCTGGATCTGAACCCGTGCGGCACCGCTGCAATCCTCTGCTTGCGGACCAGCCACCGCAGCTGGCTGTCATGGAGAGGCCTCCCACCCCCATGGGTCAACACCAGCGGACCGGCTCCCTGCCCGAGTGCCTGTGCCTCCTCGAGAGTATCCAGGGCACGGCCAAGGATTTCAAAAAATTAGCGTGTCCGACGCCGCGAGGATCCACTTCAAGGAGGCAGGGCCCCTACCCGCGATCCTGAGGCTCTTGCCCAGGAAAGGGAGTTACTGGTCCTGCTCAGGGAAATGATCGACCTGCTACCAGGATCCTACCGACAGGTCATCAAGCTGGTTCTATATCAGGGACTCTCCAACAAGGAGATCTCTCGACGCCTTCACGTCTCCCACGGCAATGTCGCCGTCCGCATGAATCGTGCCATCAATCTGCTAATGCGCCGTATTGATGCACGCACTCAATCCTTACCGCCAGAAGGTGCCGGCCAGTCCTGAACGCCCCCTCTGAAAAAATTGTAATCAATCCCCGTTTCGACTGTTTATAGGGGTAAGGGAAAATTCCATTCCAATCCGAACCACCAACCGAGGAGGACGCAATGGATATCTTCGGAATAAAATCGATTACGCCGATGTGTCACCTCGTGTTCGCTGCGTTCGGTTTTATGGGCTGGGTCTTCGGAGTGTCCCACATCCTGTCCTGGCAGGGCTCGGAAGGTAGCCAACCGAGACCCATGGCGACGGTCGAGGACCTGAACTTGGCGCTGGTTTCAGGCAGCAACGACAAGCTGAAGGAGGTTCTCGACTCCGGCATCGATCCCGATTCGGAGGACGTGTTCGGGAACGCTCGGCTACGGTCAATCATCGAGCAATCCGGTTGGGTCCCGGCCTTCCAGGGGCAAGTGGAAACCCTGCTGGCTGCCGGGGCGGATCCCAACCTGCCGGATGCATACGGGGACACGCCTCTTCATGCGGCTGCCTATGATGCCCCCGAAGCCCTGATCAATGTCTTGCTCCAGGCAGGGGGTAACCCAAACCTCCCGAACGAGATCGGCGTGACGGCCTACGAGACGGCCTTGAAGCACGGCAACCATGGGGCCGTCTCGGCGATCGAGCAGGCGTCGACGTTCCGGCATCCCGATCGGGAAAGGCTGAGGGTGTGGGGAGCCCTTCACCTGAAACTCCAGGCCTTTCTCGAAAGCGGGCTGCCTGCGGGTCCGAAGCGGGATAAGGGCTTGAGGGAAATCGACACATTCCTGGTTGAGAAGGGGCTGCTGGCGCCGAGGGACAAGGCCGATTCGACGCCGAAACCATTGCCACCGTCAACTATTGCTGCGGTCCGACGGGGGACAAGGGAACGGAAGCCGCGTCCGGATGGTAGGGATCTGCCTAGGCTGCCGGCAAGCCCGCAAGAAGTGTCGGCCTTGATTCTATTGATCGCGTGCCCTGGAGGCTGGCATTCACCCTCCAGGACCCAAGGTGGATGACATGCAGACAAGAAATTTCTTTTTGGGTGCGGTCCTTGGTTCTCTGCTCGGCGTTGCCGCCTTCAGCCAGCCGTCGCCGATTCAAATCTCTGCGGGATCCAATCAAGATTCCGCAGACCGGAAATCCGGAGTGATCCAGGGACAGGTCTTCGGCGCCGAGGGCGAAGTTCCCCTGGCAGAAGCCACAGTGGTGCTCTATGCGGCGGACGACCGCGGCAACGAGCACCCAAGGACCGCTCGGACCGATGACCGGGGAGAATACGAGTTCAGCGGCCTCAAGGCAGGCAAATACCTGGTGCAGGCAACCCGCAACGGCTACCTCCGTCAGTCCTACGGCGAGAAGACATCCTCGGGATCGGGAAGACAGGTAGGCACACCGCTCTCGCTGGCGTCGGACCAAGTGCTGGGCGGCATCGACTTCGAATTGATTCGAGGCGGCGTGGTGGAAGGAGCCGTGGTGGATCAGCACAACGAACCCCGCTCGCAGGTTCCGGTGACGTTGTGCAGCTATCGAACCCTCAGAGGCGAGCGCAGTCTGCGTCCGGTCAGGCATGATCGGACCGATGACCGGGGGCGTTTCCGCCTCTTCGACATTCCCCCGGGAAGCTATTACTTGAGGGCAGACACTCCTCCCGTTTGGGGCGGGAGCGGAGAGGGAGACAGAGCATTCCCTCCCACCTTCTACCCCGGAGTCCTGAGTCCTCAGGACGCCACCAAGGTGGAGGTAGCGGCCGGACAAGAGGTGGGTGGTTTCTTTTTCACCTTGATCGAGACACAAACCTACAGTGTGGGCGGCCGCGTGCTCACGGCCGATGGCAAGCCGGCACACACGGTGTGGATTAGGTCCAGAAGGGAATCCGCCAACACCTACGTTTTTGGGATGGAAGCCAGTGCGAATACCAATCTGCAGGGAGAATTCAGGGTTTCCGGCCTTCTTCCCGGAAAACATCGTATCCATGCTCGTTCGGGGAGAAACGAGAACCCTCAGATGGCCAGCGCGGTCGTGGAAGTGACCGACCAGGATCTCGAGGGCTTGACCCTGGTCCTGGGGGCGGGTGCCGAGATCGCCGGCCGGATTGTCACCGACCGCCGGGACTCTGATCTGGATTGGCGGCGGATCCGGTTGTTTATGGCCCCGGAAAGCAGCGCCAACAGAGGTTTTTTCGGTGGGGCAGGCGCCCGCGTGGAAGAGGATTTCACTTTCAAGGTGGCGAGACTGTCCGAGGGAGCCTATCGCCTGATCGTCTGGCTCCCGCGGGGGAACTACTATGTCTCCTCCGTCCGCGTCGAGGGTCACGACGTCACCGATCGCCCCATAGAGTTGAGAAGTAAAGACCGACTGGAGGGAGTGGAGGTCCAGGTGTCGTCGGATGGCGCTCAAATCAGGGGTGTCGTGCAGAAGGACTCGGCCGGGGAAGCAGTGGAGGGGGGAACCGTCCTGGTCTTTGCCGCCGACTCCCAAAAAAGGGGGGCCCGGTCGCGCTTCACCAAGACCGCTCAGACCGACCAGAGCGGGCGTTTTTCCCTGGAAGGCTTGGTTCCCGCCGAATATCGGATTTGCGCTCTGACCGATCACGAGCCCGGGCGTGAGAGCGAGCTCGACTACCTGAGCAGCCTGGAAAGGGATTCGGATCGGATCGATCTTTCGCCCGGTCAGACCGTGGAGGAATCGCTGGTGGCGTTGCCGGCCGCAGAAGTGTATTGATCTCAATCCATCGGCAGTCATGCTCCCTGCACAGTGCTCCGCGGCGAGTAGCCTCCCTGCAGGAGGCATACGGGCAGGCCGAAGTGCGGAAAGCCCGGATCCGGGTTGTCCTGCTCAACCTGCCTCTATTGGCCGCCGGACTTCGAGTCTGGCTCGCACCCTGGCCGGTGCTTGTTGTTGTCCACAAGGACTACGCACTTACTGGGCGCAACCTGGGACGGACCGATTACGTTTCTCAGGCCAACTACTATCACGACGGTGGTGAGTTGGTCACGCTTCAGCTTGAGTCGAGTGATCGGCTGGAGTACTTGCAATATCGAGCCGAGGGTTCCGGATTCATCCGGTGGCAGGGCCTCGTCTTGGACATCGAGTCCTTACCTTGGCTGGGATCGAATCGACCTCTTGAACTTGTCGTCAATCCCGTCAATGAAGCGTGGATTCGAGTTGAGTCTGAATCTGATACGACAACGGGTTGGATTCCAGTTGACGAGGACGAGACGGTCTTTGAAATCGACCGGAAGTTTTAAGCAAAGCCACGCCCTCCTTGAGAACTGCTCTAGTTTAGCAGAGGCTTTGCAGATGCAAACCGTTGGTGGAGGTCTCGCGCAGCACCCAACTTGGCCTGTGCGCACCCGGATGCTCTACTGCTAGGCTTAGTGGCCGTTGAGGTAGGCGGCCCAATCGTCCATCAACGTGCGTCGGCGCTCGAATAGGTCGGAGCGGGCATAGGCCGCCTCGACCCGGTTCTGGACCACATGCGCCAAGGCTGCTTCAATGACCTCCCGGGGATGGTCGGTCTCCTCCGCCGCCCAGTCCCGGAAACTGGACCGGAACCCGTGCGGCACCGCTGCAATCCCCTGCTCACGGACCAGCCAGCGCAGCTCCTTGTCATTGAGCGGCTTCCCTTGCCCACGGGTGAACACCAGAGCACCGGCTCCCTCGCCCAGGGTCCGTGCCACCTCGAGAATCTCCAGGGCGCGTCCACACAGTGGCACCCGGTGCTGGCGGTTGGCCTTCATCCGCTTGCCCGGGACGGTCCAGACACCAGCGTGCCGATCGATCTCTGACCACTCGGCCCAGCGCACCTCCCCCCAGCGGGCTGCCGTCAGCACCAGGAACTCGAAGGCCAGCTTGGCCACCTCCGGCGCCGTCGCTGCCTGCACCGTCCGGATGGCCGCAGCCACCTCCCGATGGGGCAAGGCCCGCATGTGCTCGGTAACGTCGTGTTGGGGACCCAGGACCGGTCCGATCCTGTCGCAGGGGTTGTCAAGCCTGTACTCCATGGCCACGGCCCATTCCAGGAC
>JAPPFQ010000030.1 GCA_028875135.1 Acidobacteriota bacterium | reverse complement strand
GGATCTGACGGTCCTTGATGCGATAGGTGGATTGGTACTTGTCGTCCAGCAGGACTTTCCTCCCGAGCGAATGCGCGTCCGCTTCGCCGTAGCGGGCTTCTGTCGTCACGGTGGTTGACGAGGGGACGCGATGCATCAGCATATTCCGGATGGCGGCCTCCACTACCGGGGGAGCCTTGCCGCCGTTCAACGCGATCTCCAGAGTGCCCGGCACCCGAAACAGGCAGGTGCCGTGGTGAACCTTGCCGTCCATACGCACGGTTAGCTTGCTGCGAAATCCGTAAAAGTTTTTGGTGAAGACCTCCCGGTTTTTCCGGGCCTGTTGCAGCAGACCTGCCGCCGAGACGGCGTCGGACTGCCCGTTCTGCCCGGCTGCTGCCGGAGGCATGGCTCCCGTGGCCGCGATGATGACGACTAGCGCCGGAGCCAATGCGAATGCCGAATTGGCGCCCCTGCGTCAGTCACTTTTCGACACTGGCCCCCACCGATGAAACGGATGTTTGAATCGGAACATGGTTTCCGTCCTCCTGTGTGCTCTCGGCCTTTCCTGGCTGAAACGGCCGAACTCAACTGAAAAGTAGGTACGAACAATGCGGCCGCCGAAGGGCTTCCACCACCACTGCTCTTCAACTGGCCCGGCGCCCTCGACTTGGGCGCTATGCTCACGCCTGGACGGCTGGGCGAGCAGGAGAAATTGACTTTCAGGTCGAACGGCGAGGGGAAGATATCTCAAACTTTTCTAAATGTAAATGAAAATGATTTTCATTTTAAATAAAAAGTCTTGGGTCTGGACTGGAAGGCGGTCTCGGTGGGGTTGAAACGGAGGCCTGTGGGATCGGGGATGGGGTGGCTTGCGAGACAGGTCGACCGACAGATATTGCAGGTGCCCTGGGTGGATCTTGCGGCTGTGGATGGGGGGATTGGCTGCGGGCCGGGTTATGCGGAGATTCTCGCCGGGAGGCGTGATCGTGGCGCCGCGGGGATCTTCACATCGCCTTGAGTTCCTTCCAGATCCATTCCGCCACCACCCTGTGTCCCCGGGCGGTCAAGTGAATTCCATCGGGCCAAAGCATCCCCTCGGGAAGCCGGCCGCCCTGGTAGAAGGGCTTCAGGCAATCCACAAAGTTGACTCGGGCCCTGCCGGCTTCGCGGGAGGCGCGGAGGCTGAAGGAGTGGACGGCCGCGTCTCTGGCCGGGAAGGGAGTGGGACCCAGCAGCACCACTTCCGATCCCATTCGCTTGAGCCGGTTCATCATGGTCCCGAGGTGGTGGGCATAGTCGTCCTCGGAACCCGACAGATGGACGTCGTTCAGACCGAACATGACGAAGCTCAGGTCGGGCGGGGAGGGCCCGTGCTCGCACCAGTGAAGACGGCCGGCGCCGCCCGCGGCAGTGGCGCCGCCCACGGCATGGTTGTAGGTTCGGAACCGGTCGTGACCGGCCAACTGTCTCATCTTGTCCAAGAGGAGATCGGGATAGCCTTCCTGGCGGGAGACGTAGCCGCATCCCTGGGTGATGGAATCTCCCAGAAAATCGATGCGCTGGATTCGCCCCTTCCGAATGCTCTCCAGAATCGATTTCGGTCGGGCAGGCCTGTCCTCGCTCATGTCTTGCCTTCTCCTGTGAATCGGCCGGTGGCGGCTCCCTGCAAGACTTGCCGGGCTAGTACCCGACGGCGGCGCTTGCCTTGTAGGGCTCCACTCCGCTCCTCAGCAGGCCGGACCGGCGGTCGACGAGAATGCCGTTGGGCCGGGCGAAGTAGGAGCTGAGAAAATGCTCTTCCCTCAACGAAACCTGGTGGCCGAAGGACCTCACGGCCTCGATCGTCTGGGCCGGCAGCCGGGCATCCAGGTGAAGCGGACTGCCCTCGCAGTGAATCCGCGGGGCGCTGACAGCCGCCTGCATCCCCAGCCCGAAATCCACCACGTTGTGGATGACCTGCTGCACCGCCGTCAGCACCTTGCGTCCGCCCGGGGAGCCCACCGCCAGGTAGGGCCCCTGCCGGTCGAAAACCAGCGCCGGCGTGCCGGCATGAAGCGCCCGCTTGCCGGGCGCCATCGAGTTGACCTTCCCCGGCTCGGGGTCGAACCACATCATTCCGTTGTTCAAGGTGATCCCGGTGCCGGGCACCACCACGCCCGAGCCGAATAACTGGCCCAGCGAGGCCGTCAGCGAGACCAGGTTGCGCTGCTTGTCCACCACGGTCAGGTGGGTGGTGTGCTGCTCGGCCGCGTCGAACCCGCTGGGCCGACGCATGCCGGCCGGCCTGCCCCCCGGCTGGAACGGCCAGGGGTCTCCCGCCGGTTGGCTGACCGGAGGTCCCTCCGGCCGGATATGGCTGCGCCGCCCGGCAGCGTATTCCGCCGACTGCAATCCCTCCAGGGGAATGGAATCGAAGTCGGGGTCCCCGAGATGGGTGAAGCGGTCGGCAAAGGCCATCCGCTGGGCCTCGGCCAGCAGGTGAAGGGTGGGAGCCGTGTTGTGGCCGGAAGCGGCCAGGTCGCATCCCCCCAGGATATTGAACATCTGGGCCACGGTGGGACCGCCGCTGTTGGTGGAAACCAGTGCGATACGCCGGCCGCGGTAGTCCACCCAGAGGGGATCGCGCAGCCGCACCCGGTAGCCGGACAGGTCCTCCGGAGTCAGCAGGCCCCCATGCTTGGCCAGGAAGCCGGCAATGGTGCGCCCGATCTCTCCCCGGTAGAAGCAGTCGGGGCCCTCTTCGGCAATCCGTCGCAGGGTTCGGGCCAGGTCTTTCTGGACCAGCCACTCCTCTTTCCCGATGTCGTCGGCGTTGGCCGTCTTGAGCGGGGTTCCGTCGGAATGGAAAAAGGCGGCCATGGTGTGCGGAAAGGGCCGCAGCCGCCTCAGCCCGGCCGCGCAGTTGGCAAAGACGTACCAGTCCACCGGGAACCCGTCCTCGGCCAGGCGAATGGCCGGCGCCATCACCTCGGCCAGGGACAGCCTGCCCAGGGTTTCCAGCAGCCTGGCGTAGGTGGCGACCGCCCCCGGCACGGCCACCGAACGATAACCCGTTTCGGCGGCTTCATCCCGGGTGGCGCGCCAGCCGTAGATCCCTCCGCCCTTGAGATCGGGATCCAGCAGCTCGAACAGGTCCTGGCGGGCGGCCCCGGGCAGCACACCGGCGCCGTCCAGCGTGAGCGTGCGACCGCTGGCGGCTTCGTGAGCCACCACGCAGGCGACTCCGCCCACCCCGCTCATGAAAGGCTCCACCACTCCCACGGCGAACGCTGCCGCCACGGCGGCATCGGCCGCGTTGCCGCCGCGCTGGAGGATCTCCACTCCGGCCTCGGCAGCCAGCGGGTGCATGGCGGTCACCAGGCCGTCGGCAACCCCCACCTCGCTCTTGTCGATGAGTAGTCGGCTGCGCTGGATCGGCATGGGGTCTCTCCCTCGAAGGGTCGGCCCGGAAAAGGGAAATCTTAGAACAGGGGATGACCGGGCGGCAAGCGCCGGGCGGTTCTCTCCACCCCCATCCGCACCCGCCCCCCGGGAGCGCGGGCGTCCCGCCCGCATCCTTATTGCTTGCGGGAACCCTGAACATGCGCGCGACTTTGCGTGCGGCTGCCAGGATGCCGGTAGCCGCAACGGCCAAGCCGAAGGAAGGCGAGGTTGCGGGGACGGCCGAGGCCGCGCCGGGCTTTGTGCGGGCGGGACGCCCGCGCTCCCGGGACCCTCCATCCGCCGCACACAAAGATTTTGCTTTGCCTCCCATCGGGATATGCCGAACAATAGGCCGGACGAGCGGAGGCGTGTCCCGATTGGCACGGCCGGCGCCTTGGCCGGCCGCCATTGCGAGCGAGTGGAGACACCCGATGACCGATTCCCAGGGCCCCGCCAGGGAGGGCTGGCAGGGACGCTATTTCGAAGACTTCCAGGTCGGGGACATCTACCGCTATCCCCATGGCCGGACGGTCACCCAGTTGGACAACTCCCTCTTCAGCCATATCACGCTGAATACCAACCCCTTGCACTTCGACAGCCAGTACACTCGCAAGACCCGCTGGGGACGGATTTTGGTCAACAGCACCTTCACCCTGGCGTTGATCACGGGCATGAGCACCACCGACGTCAGCCAGAACGCCATGGCCAATCTCGGCTGGGAGAAGGTGCGGCTGCCCAACCCCGTCTTTATCGGAGACACCATCTACTGCCAGTCGGAAGTGCTGGCCAAGAGGCTCTCCAGGTCCCACCCCGAGGCCGGGATCGTCACCGTCCGCTCCCTCGGCGTCAATCAGGACGGCAAGGTGGTGATCGATCTGACCCGGCAGGTCATGGTGTACCGGCGCGGCCACGCCCCGCAACCCGGGGAGTTTCCCCCGATCCAGTGACCCAGCGAGTGCCCGCCATGCAGTTGATGCGTTCATGGCTGTTCGTTCCCGGCAACCGGCCGCGGATGATCCAGAAGGCGCCAGCCCTGGGGGCCGACGTGATCGTCTACGACCTGGAAGACGCCCTTCCCTCGGCCGAGAAGGCTTCGGGACGGCGCCTGGTGGCCGAGGCGCTCGCGGCCCCGCTGGGTGGCTCGCTGCGGTACGTCCGAGTCGAGTCCGATCCCGGACGCGGCCTGGAGGATGCCCGGGCGGTGGTCCGGCCCGGCCTGGAGGGGCT
>JAPPFQ010000095.1 GCA_028875135.1 Acidobacteriota bacterium | reverse complement strand
CCGTAAGACTTCATCACGGCGCCAAACGATGCGATCTTTTCCGCTGTCGAGTTGTGAGGATTCCAAGTCTTTCGAAGTTTCCATACGGCTATCCGTGTCAGGTGACCGAAAACAATGCATCTTGTGTCGCCATGGGAGGGTCTCCTGCCCGTTGCGGCGAGGTCTGACAGATCCTGGCTGACGATTTCGACCAGGCGGTCGGGTGTTTCGAATAGCCAGCTTCGGCGAGTCGTGCCCGATTTCCGGCATACGAAAACGGTGTCGATGATGGACGAGGTAGTTCCGTGTATATGAATCGAGCCGCCCATTTCTGCGGGACACGGCAACGATGCTGAGCAAACGACACCCGCATCCAGGATGGCGACGCCAATTGCACAATAGGCTTCGAGCTTGTTGTGATGATACGTGAAAACTAGCGGAGAGCCGGGCTTCAGGGCGCCAACCATGCGCGAGTAGACCTTGGACAGCCCTTCGGTAAATCCCTCCAGTCCACGACCCTCAGTCACGTTGCCCGTCAACTCATAGGGTGACCGTGTATACGGACGGTTGAAACCCTCCGATTCCTTCCCGACGAGACGACGCAGCCAGACATAGCAGAAATCCATCAGCTCTCCATACTGCACGTTGCCGAAGTACGGAGGGTCCGTAAACACGCCATCAAGACTGTTCGGAACAAACTCGATCTCCGTTGCACTGCCGCAACGAATGGAGACCTTGCGGCGGGTGCCGTTGCGGGTCTCGCCAATCTGCTCGCCCTCAATCGGAACCCGGATCTTGCGAGATCCGGTTTGACGAACCTCGTAGGGGGCCTCGCAATAGCGTTTCGCCTTGACGTACTTGTCAACGATGTTCGACCAGCCCCCGGAGCCGACGCTCAAGCCGACGCTACTTGCGATACCAAGCAGGTTGGACTCGCACTGCACAAGTCCGACGGGGAATCCGTGCACCGAAAATATGTCTAGAGACTTTAGGCTCATCGAATCGTATCGGCACAACATGTTCTGATAGCGCAACAGGTCGGAAAGATTGGTCGCGAGTGCATGGCGCACTCGTTCGTTGCTGGTCTTGGCAATTAGTCGGCAACTCAGTTCAAGGCCAAGCAGTTGACGCGGGCTGAACATATCCCGGTAACGCCTGTAACCCCACCGATGCAGCCGAGCCGTTTCATCGCCAGTTGGGATATGCTCGTCCGGCACAAAGCGAGGTTCGATTTGCTCCCATCGCTTGGACGCATTCGACAGTCGTGCCACGTCCCCGGCATCGGGTTTCTTGAAGAATCGGCCCTTGTGTTTCGCCTTGCGTTTGGGGTTGTGATACTCGATCGCGAAGAGTCGGTGGTCAAGTGATTTTGAGACTATCCCGGGATAGGTGTTTGTGTGCCCGCAGTTTGGGCAGTGGCAGCGTCCACGACGCGCCGGACCTTCTTGGTAAAGAGCAGATCCACAGCCGACACAGTCTCCGGGGCTCTTGGGATCGTCAACCTCATTGAGATCGCCACATGTCGGACAGAGCAAGACATTTTTTGGGTGACGCCGATTCTTGGCGACAAGGTATCCAGGAAAGAGATCGAAGGGCCTGCCACAGGCTTTGCAATCGAGCACCTTGACCCACAGAAAGGACTTAACGGGTACGTCGGCGTCGCCATAGTGCGGGCAGGATGTTCGGTAGAATCGGTCGATCTCTTCCCGGAGCGCAGCCATGAGCGCGTTGGCGGCACGTTTGTAGGCCTTTAGATCGAGGTGCTCGATCTCTTCGCGGACGATCCAGGTGGACATCGGATTGACATCTACGCCCTGCACATGGCATCCGAGGCGGTTGGCTTCGATGAGTGGCGTACCCCCACCCATAAAGGGATCGGCTATGCAAAGCCCGGGAAAATCGTTTGATCGGAAAAAGACCTCCTCCAGACGGCCCTCCCCGAATTCCGCGAGCATCAGACCCCGAAACAAGGTTCCCGGCCTGCGGGCGAACCACTTGTGGACGCCGATGATCGGACGGTAATTCTGCTGAATCTGTTTTTCCCTGAGCGCCATTTCGGCGATCAGGGAAACATCGAAGCGCTGTTCGATGCTCATGGCTGTTCTATCTCATCCATCTCGATCGGGCTTGTGCTTCGGCGATTTTAACGCTAGCCCAACATCAGCGGACCGGCCCTGTAGGCGCAGTTGGCCGATGGCTTGTCGAACAACTCAAGCAACGCACGCATGCTCCCCTTTGGCCAGCTCCATAGGGGAAGCGTAGTTCGTATGGTCCAATTTGCGCGGCAGTCTTGCGGGGTTGGTTTATCCTCAGGACCTCGCCATGGGAGCAGCATATCGCAGCACAAAACGGCACGCAACGTTACCTCGTGGACACCGGCAAGAATCCGGCCGTTTCTGTTACGATTTACCCCCTCCCGCCGCCTTGACAAGCCAGGGGGTTTTGTCAATAATGGAGTGGCGTTGGCAGGCGGCATACCTCCGGGCAGAAGCTCGGGCCAAGGGCTTCGGACACTATCCGCGGAGCAGCGGTCCATGATTCATCTGAAGTCGTCCAATGAGATTGCGATCCTGAGGGAATGCAACCGGATCGTGGTCGACATCCTCAACACGCTCAAGCGTCACTGCCACCCCGGCATCACCACCCTGGAGTTGGACAGGATTGCGGAGGATCTGACCCTCAAGCACAAGGCCAGGGCCGCCTTCAAGGGCTACAACGGCTTCCCCGCCACTCTCTGCACCTCGGTCAACCACCAGGTGGTGCACGGGATTCCCTCCAGGCAAGTCTTGAGGGAAGGCGACATCGTCAGCGTCGACTATGGGGTATTCCACCGGGGCTTCTATGGAGACGCCGCCCTGACCCTGCCCGTCGGCCGCATCTCAGCGGCCACCGAGCGTCTGTTGCAGACCACCCGGGAGTCGCTGATGCTAGGGATCGAGAAAGCGGTTCCCGGAAATCATCTGGGAGACATCTCGGCGGCCATACAGACCCACGCCGAGGGCCGGGGCTATTCCCTGGTGAAGGAGTTTTCCGGGCACGGCATCGGAAGAAGTCTCCACGAGGAACCGGCCGTGCTGAACTACGTGGTCAACGGCCGCGGGATACTGCTGAAGCCCGGCCTGGTCCTGGCCATCGAGCCCATGGTGAGCCTGGGCACGGACAAGGTCCGGGTGTTGCCCGATCGCTGGACGGTGGTCACTCAGGACGGCAAGCCCTCGGCCCATTTCGAGCACAGCGTCGCCATCACCGAGAATGGTCCGGAGATCCTGAGCCTGGGAATTTAGGTGGCTCGGCAAAACTCCGGGGACGGCATGCCGGGACCGGCGAACGGGAAAGGGAATTCCCTCGAAGAGTGGATACAGTGAAAAGGGGCGCCGGCGGACTCTGCCGCGGCGCCCCTTTTGGCTCTTGCACTCGATCAACCTTCCGGCAGCCCTTCAATCGTCCCTGCCCCCCAACAGACCGGCTCGCAGCAAGAAATAAACCAGCGTCAACAGCGTGCTCACCACCGCGGCCACATAGGTCAGGGCGGCGGCGTTCAACACCTTGTCCATTCCCTCGCGCTCACCCGGATAGATCAGGCCGCGCTCCAGCACCAGCGCCTTGGCCCGGTTGGAGGCGTCGAACTCCACCGGAAGGGTGACGATCTGGAAGAGCAGCACCGCCGAAAAGAGAATCGCTCCGATCAGCACCAGGGCCGGATCGATGAAAAGGCCCAGGAACATCACGAAATAGCCGATGTTGGATCCGATGCTGGCGGTGGGAACCAGTGCCGAGCGCAGGCGAAGCGGTCCGTAGTTCTGAGCGTGCTGGAGCGCGTGACCCGCCTCGTGACTGGCGATGCCGACGGCCGCCACCGAAGTGGAGCCGTAGACCCCGTCGGAGAGGGCCAGGGTCCTGGTGACCGGGTTGTAGTGGTCGGAGAGCATGCCGTGAGAGCGTTCGATGCGCACGTCGCGGATGCCGCCCTGGCGCAGCAACTCCGCCGCTGCCTGGGCGCCGGTGAGCCCGCGCATGGAACGTACGGCCGAGTATTTCCTGAAGTTGGACTTCACTCTCCAGCTCGCCCACAACGACAGGATCAAGCCGGGAGCTATAAACAGGAAATAGGTGTAGTCGAACATGGGAAACATCAGCGCAACTCCTTGTTCTTCTTTCTTCTCGCTTGAGTGTAAAGGAGGAAGGGAGGAGCGTCAAGCCGCTCCCGGCTTCGGCTAATCATTCGCCTGATACCGCACCTGCAGTTCCAGCTTTTCGATCCGAACGGACTCCTCCTGATCGCTCGTAGACTGGCTGAGCACGGCACCGATCAGGTTTTCCCCGACGACGAACAAGCGCGGATTCAGGTCGTGATAAACCAACCAGCCGTCTTCCAGGACCGGCGCGGCCAGCAGGCTATTGTGGACCCGTAGCTGCAGGCGTTTCTCGATGCCTTTCCTGGCCGGGCAGTTGTAGAGAAAGCTTCTGTGGCGGAAGGCGCGGATCGCACCGCGCTCGATTCTGGTGTCATCGGGGGGTTTGGGTTTCGTGGGGGAATTTGGCTTCGTGGGTGGCGTTATCCCCCTCGCCTGGGGGGGGGGGCTGAATAATAAGTGGGACGGCTGGGGGCGGGTGGCCGTCTCGTTCTTCGGGGACGGGGCCACCAACGAGGGAAGCT
>JAPPFQ010000346.1 GCA_028875135.1 Acidobacteriota bacterium | reverse complement strand
ATCAAGTACCAACTGCAGGCCGTTCCGGGGGTGGCCGGCATCAACACCTGGGGCGGCCACACCCGTCAGTACGAGATCGAGGTGGATCCGTACCGGCTGTACGTTCACGGGTTGACGCTGCGCGACGTGTTCGAACGGGTTCGGGACAACAACCAGAACTTCGGCGCCGGATTCGTGGAGCACGCCTCCGAGCAGTACACCGTGCGCGGCCTGGGGCGGGTGGGAAGCGAGAGGGACCTGGGAGAGATCGTGCTGGCTGCCCACGAAGGGACCGCGGTGTACTTGCGTGACGTGGCCGAGGTCAAGGTAGGGACGATGCCGCGCCAAGGGGCGGTCACCCGTGACGGCAAGGGCGAGACCGTCTCGGGCATGGTGATCATGCTCAAGGGCCAGAACAGCAAGACGGTCATCGAGCGGGTCAAGCGGGCGGTCGAGGGGATTCGCCATTCGCTTCCCGAGGGCGTGAGCATCGTTCCCTTCTATGACCAGTCGGTAGTGATCGACGGGACCATTCGCACGGTGCGCTACAACCTGGTCCAGGGCGGAGCGCTGGTGGTCGCCATTCTGTTCCTGTTTCTGGGCAACCTTCGGGCAGCTCTGATCGTGGCGGCCGTGATTCCTCTGTCGATGCTGGCCGCGTTCCTGGGGATGCGGTGGTTCGGGATCACCGCCAACCTGATGAGCCTGGGAGCGGTCGATTTCGGCGTGATCGTCAACGGCTCGGTGATCATGGTGGAGAATTACGTGCGGCGGCTGAATGACGTTCCGCACCACAGGCTTCCGCTGGCCAGGGACGAGAACCTGGGCCTGATCCGATCGACCGCCCACCAGGTTTCGCGACCCATCCTGATGGGCGTGGGCATCATAATCGCCGTATACGTTCCCATCCTGAGCCTGCAGGGCCTGGAGGGCCGCATGTACCGTCCCATGGCCGTTACCGTGTGCGCGGCGCTGCTGGGATCGCTGGTGCTGGCCCTGGCTGCGGCGCCGACTGCTTCCCGGCTGTTGCTGGGACGCACCGCCGGAAAGTCGAGGGAGCCCTGGATGGACCGCGCCCGGAAATCCTACGGTCGCATCCTGGAGCGCGTCCTGGATCACCGCCTGGTGGTGGTGGTGGCGGGCTCGCTGCTCATCGCCGCCGCCCTGGGCTCGCTGCGCTTCATCGGCACTGAATTCATGCCACGCCTCGACGAGGGGTCGGTGCTGGTTCAGGTGCTTCGGCTTCCCAGCGTCTCGCTGTCCGAATCGGTGGACATCGGGCTCGAGGTGGAACGGAGGCTGCTGGAGTTCCCCGAGGTGACGGGGGCGGTCAGCAAGCTGGGAAGGCCCGACCTGGCCACCGAGGCCATGGGGATTTACGAAAGCGATGTGTACGTGGACCTGAAGCCGAGTGAGCAATGGAACACGGCCGACTCCAAGGAAGGATTGACCCGGGCCATGGTGGCGGAACTGTCGAAGATTCCCGGAGTCGTCTACAACTTCACCCAGCCCATGGCGATGCGCCTGGACGAAACCATTTCCGGCGTGCAGGCGGACGTGGCGGTCAAGATCTTCGGCCCCGACGAGCAATTGCTTGACCGTTCGGCCGACCGGGTGCTGCGCATTCTGGGGCAGGTGCGCGGCGCCGCCGACGTGCAGAAGCAGGTTTTTTCCGGCGCGGCCGAGTGGCAGGTCGAGGTGGACCGGGAAGAACTGGCCCGTTACGGCCTCAATGTGTCCGACGTGCGGGACGTGGTGCAGGCGGCGGTGGGCGGCAAGCCGGTGACGGCCCTCATCGATGGCCGCCGCCGGTTTCAGATCGCCGTGCGGTTGCCCGAGACTTACCGCAGGGACCGGGATGCGCTCGCAGGCATACCGCTGGCTGCGCCGGCCGGCGAGCAGGTTCCCCTGGGCCGCGTGGCCCGGATTCATCGCTCCAGCAGTCCGGAGGTCGTCCATCGCGAAGACAGCCAGCGCCGCATGGTGGTGCAGTGCAATGTCCGCGGGCGGGACGTGGGCAGTTTCGTGGCCGAAGCCCGGGAACGCGTTCTGGCGGCCATCGATCTGCCGGCAGGCTACTACATGAGCTGGGGCGGCCAGTTCGAGAATCAGCAGCGGGCCATGCAGCGGCTCTCATTGGTCCTGCCGGCGGTGCTGCTGGTGATCTTTGTGCTGTTGTACCTGACCTTTCGATCGGCCAGGCAATCGGTTCTGGTGCTGCTCATCGTTCCGTTCGCCTCCGTCGGCGGGATCGCGGCGCTGTGGCTGCGCGACATGAACCTGAATGTTTCAGCCTCCATCGGTTTTATCGCGGTATTCGGCGTGGCCGTGATGGATGGCCTGGTGATGGTCTCGACGAGCAACTCCCTGCTGGAAAAGGGGCGTTCGATTCGCGAGGCGGTGGTTGAGGGCGCCGTCACCCGGCTGCGCCCGGTTCTGATGACTTCGGTGCTGGCCAGTGTCGGATTCTTGCCGATGGCGACGGCGACCTCCATCGGCGCCGAGGTTCAGCGACCGCTGGCAACGGTGGTCATTGGCGGGCTGATCAGCTCGACGATCCTGACGCTGCTGTTGCTGCCGGCGCTTTACGGTTGGTTCCTGCCCAGGAACAGGGTTTCCGGCCAGGGATAGATCCGGGGAGGGGTGTGTTGTGCCGGCCCCGCTTTGGAGTTGTCCGGGCTGTAGGACAACTGAAACACATATCGCCCGCGGAGCGGGCGTAGCAAGGAGATTCGGAATGCACTGGATTCGGCCAATGATTGCATTAGTGGGGCTGACCAGCCTTCTGGCCGGCTCGCCGGCCTGTCGTGTCCCGGTCCCGGACGGCGCTCCCGATTCGGGGCAAGGGCTCGTCGGGACCGGTAATCTGCTGCCCAACGCCAGCTTCGAGCTGCCCTTGGGCGAAGAGCCCCGCCAGCCCGGCAACTGGGGAGACATCCTCAACCCCCTCACCATCAACCTGGCTGCCAGCCACCAACAGCCCGGGAACTGGCCGCCCAGAAGAGTGGCGGTCGAGGCTGTCGAGGGCGACCACGCCGCCCAGGTCACTCTGGACCCGGTCGGAGACGCTTTCGTGGGACATCTGACCTCGCCGGTGGTCCCGGTCCGGGGCGGCCAGGTCTACACCCTCTCGGCTTATGTGCGGAGCGAGGCTCCAGCCGCCTGGGTGAGGCTGTGCTTGTGGACCCGGCCGCTGGACTGGAGACAGCCGGACCCGGCGGCTTCCGAAGGTCAATACCTGTCCTTTTCGGGCCCCGACGCCCAAAGTGAAGCCATGGAGGTATCCGGGGACTGGAAACGGTACCGGTTTACCTTCGTGGTAGAGCACCTGGTCTCCCGGGGGGTGGTCGACCTGGTGGTTGGCGGTGAGGGTCCGGGCAGGACCTGGGTGGACGCCCTTCAGCTCGAAGAGGGACCGCGGGCTTCCGAGTTCCAAACGCGCTATCCGGTGGAGGCGGTATTGGCGGGACGCCGCCAGCCGCCCATGCTGCACCTGGTGGACGAGCCGCTGGAACTGGTCCTGGCCAGCTACAACAGCAGCGGGTCCCCCTGGAGCGGGGGAGTGAGGTTGAATGTCGAAACCCTGGAAGGGAAGGGCGTGTTGGAAAAGCGCCTGCAGGAGCCGGTGCCGGCCGGGTATGAGGAGCGCAAGCTGAGCTACCCCTTCGAGCGGGTGGGAGAGTTTCGCGCGCGAGTCCACTCCCGCTCGGGAGCGCCGATCGGACTGGAGGACTACATCTTCGTGGTCCATCCGGTCATGCACCGCGATCTTCAGGCCGTGACCTATTCCCGCCGGGGGCGAGTCCACCAGATTCCGGCGGAGCGGGTCTGGATCCCCTGGGGGGACGAGGAGGATTTCTTTGCGGATCCTCAAGCCAACCTCACGGTAACCCGGCAGGGGGCCATCTATGCCGGGCTCAAGGCCGGGGTGGTGGCCGTTACCCGGGACGGGGGGCGCAGTTGGAAAATCATCGATGCCGGCAAGACGTTGCTGTCGGTGCTTCCCGACGGCGCCTTCCTCAACGCCACCCGCGAGCCGGGCGGACTGAGGGTGTACCGCTCCCAGGACGAGGGAAAGAGCTGGACCGCACTGGGTTTCATCGAAGTGACGGGTCCTCAGGCAGGTCCGGTAACCCAACTGTCGGACGGGACGCTGGTCTGGCCCATCGGTCATCCCCGCCCGGGAGTTCCCCACACGGTCTACGCCTATCGGTCCGAGGACGGCGGCCGCACCTGGTCCGAAGGCTACCCCATTGTTCCGGGAGGGGAACCCGCTCTCATTCAGCTCGATTCCGGACGCCTGCTGGCGGTGGCCCGCCACAATCCGTCCCGGGCCCCGGGCGAGTGGGAGAAGTTCTACAGGAACGAGCCCCCTTGGCGGCTCTGGCAGTGGGCCACCAGCTACTACGATCACCACCGCAACCGCCTGAGCTCCTACGAAAAGAACCTGTTGATGGCCGACTCCGACGACGGCGGCATCACCTGGAAGAACCCCCGGGCGGTGACCCACCTGCTGGACGAGATGCACGGGTCGGCCGTGCAGCTCCCCGACGGCCGCATCGTCCTGATGTACGTTCACCGCCTGCCGGCGCTGCATGGAGGCGAGCGGGCCAAGGTCAGCCGGGACGGCGGCTACACCTGGGAAGAGGAGCTGTAC
>JAPPFQ010000487.1 GCA_028875135.1 Acidobacteriota bacterium | reverse complement strand
ATCGATGTTAATAGTCCATTTCAGTGACGTCCGGAATTACAGGACGCCGGACCACCAGATTACGGTGGGTGACCCCGCCAGGTTGTTTCGGCAGTTTCCTGTCCTTGGTATTCCTTGTGGATAGCTCTTTTGCGCCTGGCCATGACCGTTCCCGATGATCCCTTCGCTTCCGTGGTGGGTCAGTCCCTGGCGAAGCGGGCCTTGCTGCTGCTGGCGGTGGAACCTCGCCTGGGCGGCCTGCTGATGGCTTCGCCCTCCGGGACGGGCAAGCGCAGGCTGATGAAGGCCTTCGCCTCCCTTCTGGAGGCATTGAAGCCTGAAGACCGGGAAGTCGCTCTGGTGAGGGTCCCCTTGGGCGCGAGCGAAGACCGCCTGCTGGGGGGCTTGAGTCCGGAGCCGGCGGCCGCCGGCCCGCGTTGGCGCTACCGCGAGGGTCTGCTGGCCCGGGCCGACCGTGGGGTACTTCAGGTCGACCACATCAATCTGCTGCCGGAGTCGTCGCTTCGCGCCATCGCCTCGGCGCTCGAATCCGGCCGGGTCAGGGTGGAGCGGGAGGGAGTGAGCACCTCCCACCCCGCCGGGTTCGCCCTGGTGGGAACCTACGACCCCGCTGAAGGCCATCCCGCGGCCATCATTCGGGCCCGGGTGGGACTGCTGGTGGAGGGCGCCTCTATCGCCGACCTGGATCAGCGGCGACAGGTGCTGGAACTCCTGTCGGGCTTTGAACAAGACAAGCGGGGTTCGGAACCTCCCGGCGCCGCTGCCGAGCCCGCCGCCTCCGCCCCGGCCAGGGCCGCGGCCGAAACGATCCGGCAGGCGCGCTGCCTTCTCGGCAGGGTCGACTTCGGCGACGACGACCTGCGCCGGCTGATCTCTGCCGCCGCTCGATTGGGGCTGGAGGGACACCGGCTGGACCTGTTCGCCATGCTGGCGGCCCGGGCCCACGCGGCCCTGTGCGGACGCGGCCGGGTATCCGAGGAGGACCTGGAGACGGCGGCCCAACTGGTGCTGTGGCCTCGCGCTTTTCCGGTGGATGAGGAACCCCCCGCGGCCCCCCGCCCTGAACAGGTCCGGCAGGAGTCAGGGCAGGGCGCCGAACCTGCGGAGTTCGACCCCGGAGACCGAACCGAAGACCGCTCGATGCCCGCCGGTGAGTCCCCCATGCCGGTCGACCCCCTGCCCGGCGAGTTTCCCGAAGAGATGGTGGGCGAACTCCCGGCGGCCCGCGCCGCCGGCCGTCGGACAGGGCCCAGGACCCAAAGGCTTCCCGGTTCGCCGGGCAGGGCCTTTCGCACCGACCCGAGGCCGGACCGCCGGCGCTCCATCGCCGTGGCGGCCACCCTGCGGGCGGCGGCCCCCTGGCAGTCCTGGCGCCGCAGGCAGTCAGGCGCACCCCCCGCCGACGATCGGGATTGTCGTCCAGCCCCGGGGCGCGAGTCGAAGGGCAGGGCGGGCAGACGTGTGATTGTCAGGGCTTCCGACTTGCGCTTCCGCCGTTTTCGCGGCAAGGCGGGGATCCTGTTTGTCTTCGTGGTGGACGCCAGTGGTAGTATGGCCGTGAACCGCATGGCCCAGGCCAAGGGGGCCATGACCCGGCTCCTTCAGCAGGCCTACGTCTTTCGCGACCAGGTGGCGCTGGTCCGCTTCGGTGGCGAGAGCGCGGAAACGCTCCTTCCACCCACCCGCAGCCTGCAGCGGGCCAAGCGCCTGGTGGAGGCGCTGCCTGCTTCCGGAGCCACTCCCCTGGCCGCCGGCCTGGTGCAGGCCCTGGGGGTGGCGCGTGCGGCCCGGCTGCGCGGCTCTCCCCAGCCGGTGCTGCTGATTCTCACCGACGGTCGGGCCAATCGACCGGCCCGGCCCGTTCCTTCGGGACCGGGACCGACCCCGGCCGCCCTGCAGCAGGAACTGCGGCTGCTGGGAGCCGAGATCCGCCGGGAAGCCTTGACCGCGGTGGTGGTGGATACCCGGCCCTCCTTTCTGGCCGGGGAGGAGGGCCGGTCCCTGGCGGACTGGACCGGGGCCCGCTACCTGCAGTTGCCCCGGACGGACCAGGGGGCGCTGTTTCGGGCGGTGAAGTCGGTGGCGGAGGGCGTGCGGAGCATGGCAGTTGGTTGAGGGATCGATGACGAGCGAAGAACGAGATCGCCGGGTCCTGGCCCTTTATGAAAGGGTGCTCGAAATCGAGCAGCGCCTCATTCCCACCGGGCTGCACACCTTCGGAAAACCCGCGGCCGCGGCCGAGACCGTTCACCTGCTGTCCATGGTGGCTTCCTTCCCCCGTCCCGAGCTCGGCCTTCCGGCCCTGACCGATCTCGTTGCCTCGGGACTGGGGTTGCCGCCCTATGACCGCTTAATGGAGGAGAGCCAGTCCTCCGGGGAGCGCATGCGGGAGCGGGAGTCGGTGGAGAGCCTCACCCGGGAGACCGTGCGGCGTTTGCTGTCGCCGGGAGATCAACCCGAACGGGCGGCGGCGCTGTGGCTCCGGCAGCGTGCCGGGGTGGCTGCCGATTCGGCCCTGGAGATCCTCTCCTTCCTGTCCAGGCTGAACCTGCGCCTGCAGTCCAACCGGGAGCTGGAGGGACTGGTGGCCGCCCTGAGAGGGAACTACCTGCCGCCCGGACCCGGGGGGGACCTGCTGCAGAATCCCGCCATTCTGCCCACCGGCAGGAACACCCACGCCGTCAATCCCTACGCCATCCCCTCGGCGCTGGCCCTCCGCCGGGCCGAACCCCTGACCCGGGCCCTGCTGGAACGCCACCAGCAGGAGACGGGCCGGGTGCCCGAGTCCATCGCCATGGTGTTGTGGGGCATCGACAACATCAAGAAGGAGGGAGAAGCCGTAGCCCAGGTTTTATGGCTGCTGGGGGTGCGGCCGGTGCGGGACGGACTCAACCGGGTGACCGAGGTGGAGGCCATTCCCCTGGAACAACTGGGACGGCCCAGAATCGACGTGGTCATGACCGTCTCGGGCATCTTCCGGGACCTGTTCGCCTCCACCATGGAGCTGCTGGACCGCGCCGTCAAGAGGGTGGCCGCCCTGGAGGAGCCCCCGGAGCGGAACTTCGTCCGCAAGCACGTCCAACAGCAGATGGCCCGGGGCCAGTCCACCTTTCAGGAAGCAGCGACGCGCGTGTTCTCCAACGCGGCCGGGAACTACGGAACCAACGTCAACTTCATGGTGCTGCAGAGCCAATGGGAGGACGCCAGGGAGCTGGGGGACCTCTTTGTCAAGCGCAAGTGCTTCGCCTACGGGCGCGACGCCCGGGGGCGGCCCCTGGAGGGCATGGAGGCCCAGGCGCTGCTGGACAGCGCCCTCTCCCGGGTGGAAGCCAGTTATCAGAACATCGACAGCACCGAAGTGGGCATTTCCGACGTGGATCACTACTTCGAATACCTGGGAGGGGTGACCAAGGCCGTGGAGGAGCGGTCCGGCAAGCGCCCCCGGGTCTACCTGTCCGATTCGCTCACCCCCCACTCCAGGGTTCGCACCCTTCAGGAAACCCTGCAACTGGAAAGCCGCACCAAGGTCCTGAATCCCAAGTGGTACGAGGGGATGCTCAAGCACGGCTTCAGCGGCGTGGCCGAGATCGAGCACCAGCTCAGCAACACCTTCGGGTGGTCGGCCACCGCCGATGCCGTCGAGGACTGGATCTACGACGAGGTGGCCGAGACCTTCGTGCTGGACTCGCAGATGCTGGAGCGGCTGCAGAGTCTCAATCCCCACTCGGCCCAGACCCTGGTGGGCCGGCTGCTGGAAGCCGCCGGACGGGGCTTCTGGTCGGCCAGGCCCGAGGTGTTGCGCCGGTTGCGGGAAGTGTTTGCCGGGCTGGAGGACGCCCTGGAAGGAGTCGCCCCGTGAAGGATGCAGCCCCCAATCGGGTCCAGGTGGTGGTGTTCTACGTGGGCTCCAGCATTTTGGCCCCCTTGCGCCGGGCCGAGAGCGAAATCCGGGAACATGGACTGGAACTGCGCCTGGCCGCCCACAACGGCGGGGCCGCCTGGTCCGAGCCCGAGTGGGAGGCGGCCCTGGCCGATCTCGCAGGGGCCGACCTGGTGCTGGTCATGCACCTGACCGATTCGGACAACTGCCGGCGCCTGCTGGAAGCCCTGGACCGCTACCGCCATCGCCACCACGCCGTGATGGTGTTCAACTGCCTGGCCGATCTGATGGGCCGGACCCGCATGGGCAAGCTGGACCTGGGACGCCTGATGGCCACGCTCAAGCGCTCGGGCCGCCGGGCCGGCCGGCCGGCGTCGGGCCTGAGCCTGGCTCACCGGCTGGGAACCTGGATGTCGGAGCTGATGTCCCGGCGAACCGCCTCGCGGTCGGGGAGCGGCGCCCGCTCCAGTGGCGGGCGCTTCCACGCTTACCACAAGCTGGCGGCGCGTCTGCCCGGGATCCTGAAGTTCGTTCCCGGCGCCGGGAAGCTGAGGGACATCAAGCACTACCTCATCCTCTACTGCCACTTCCTGCAACCCACTCCCAAGAACATTCGCTCGATGCTGCTGCACGCCGTCAAGCACTACGTGCCGGGCCACGCCACCCTGGCGGCGCCCGACCCGCCCGAGGTGCGTCCCTCCACCGGGCTCTACCACCCTATGGCTCCCGATCTGTTCGAAAGTTTCAGCGCCTACCGGGAATGGTACCGGG
>JAPPFQ010000421.1 GCA_028875135.1 Acidobacteriota bacterium | reverse complement strand
GGTCTCTCCCACCCGGACCTCGAAGTTCTCGGCCACGTAGGGGAGAAAGCCCTCCGCCTCGAAACGCAGCGTGTAGAGGCCCGGCATGAGGTGACTGAGAACATACTCGCCGAGGGGGGAAGAAACGCTCTTGTGCTCCACACCGCGTTCCTGGTCGGTGGCGGTCACGTTGACGCCGGGAACGACGGCCCGGGTGGGGTCGAATACGTGCCCCTGGATGTTAGCGCTCTTGGTCTGGGCTCCCGACAGGGTGGCGCCGGCCAGAACCAGAATGACGGCCGCCGCCCATCGACGGCCCCCGGCGTGAATTGGTGGTATCATTCGCATCTCTTGGCTTCCTTCGTTAGCGGAACGCAATGTTGGGAGACCGGATCAAATAGGTTAAGCAGTGTGAAAACATTGTGAAAACCTCCTACATTTTACGCCATTACCCACACTCTCGCCAGAGTTCTTGGAGGAGGGTCGAGAGCGGCGTTTGAGTCACTTACAGCCAGTATATCCCGAAAACCTCCCCCGATAGCGCAGCCCCTTGGCCGATTCGCAGGTCCACTCCTTGACATTTGGCTCCGCCCGACTATAATCCTCTCCGACAATTGAATACCGTTCTTATCCAGAGTGGCTGAGGGACTGGCCCTGTGAAGCCACGGCAACCCCCCATCCAGGGAAGGTGCCAACTCCGACAGAACCAAGTTTCTGAAAGATAAGAATAGAGCCGATACTCGCCTCTTCTTATCGAAGGGGTTTTTTTTGGCCCATAAGGTGTTGAAGACAAACTGCTTTTCATCATGGATGCAGCGACCCGCATAGTCATGAGGGTTCAACGCTGCCAGCGAGGATTTTTTATGTCTTTTGTGAACGGCCTGCAATGCCGGGAGTGTGATCAGTCTTACCCCAAGGAACCCTTGTCCGTCTGCGAATTCTGCTTCGGGCCGCTGGAGGTGGTCTACGACTACGAGGCCATCCGGCCGCGGCTGAGCCGGGAGATCATCGGGAACAGGGCTCCCAACATGTGGCGCTACGCTGAGTTGCTGCCGCTGGACGGCGAAGCCCGGGTGGGATCCCAGGCCGGTTTCACGCCACTGGTCCGGGCAGACAACCTGGCCAAGAGGTTGGGTCTGAAGGATGTCTACATCAAGAACGACAGCGTCTGCGCTCCAACCCTCTCCTTCAAGGACCGGGTGGTGGCCGTGGCCCTCTCCAAGGCCTTGGAATTCGGCTTCGACACCGTGGGCTGCGCCTCGACCGGAAACCTCGCCAACGCCGTGGCCGCCAACGCCGCCAGCGTGGGACTCAACAGCTACGTGTTCATCCCCGCCGACCTTGAAATGGGTAAGGTTCTGGGCACGCTGATCTACAAGAACAACGTCATCAAGATCGATGGAAACTACGATGACGTGAACCGGCTCTGCAGCGAAATCGTGGGAAAGTATCGGTGGGGCTTCGTCAACATCAACCTGCGCCCCTTCTATGCGGAGGGTTCCAAGAGCTTTGGCCTCGAGGTCGCGGAACAACTCGGCTGGAGGACACCCGACTGCATCGTAGTCCCCATGGCAGGCGGATCGCTCATTACCAAGATCCGCAAGGCCTTCACTGAAATGGAGAAGCTGGATCTGATTCCCGACAGCCGTTGTCGCATCTTCGGGGCTCAGGCCACCGGCTGCTCCCCCATTACCACCGCGGTCAAGACGGGCCGGGATTTCATCAAGCCGGTGAAGCCCGACAGCATCGCCAAGTCCATTGCCATCGGGAACCCCGCCGATGGCTATTACGCTCTCAAGACCATGCTGGAGAGCGGCGGCTGGGGAGAGGACGTCAGCGACGAGGAGGTGGTGGAAGGCATCCAGCTCCTGGCCGAGGAAGAAGGCATTTTCACCGAAACGGCCGGTGGAGTCACCGTGGCCGTAACCCGCAAGCTGATTGGACAAGGCAGAATCGGCAGCGACGACCTTACGGTGATCTCCATCACCGGAAACGGACTGAAGACCCAGGAGGCCGTCCAGGGCCGGCTGGCCGAGCCCGCGGTCATTCCGGCCAGGCTGAGCGAGTTCGAAGAAACCCTCCCGAAGGTGTCGGCGGTCGGCTGAAATCGGCCTGACCTTCAAGCCACCTCCCGGCGGCGGTCCCGATCACGTTCCCTGGTCTTTCTTCCGGGAGGTCTCGCCCCCCGGAGTAACGTTCATGTCGGATCTTCCATCCCGCTACTCCCGCCAGGTCCTCTTTGCGGAAATCGGCACAGCCGGACAGAAGCGCCTGCTCGGCAGCCGGGTGGTCATCGTCGGCTGCGGGGCCCTGGGAACGGTGCAGGCCGAGGCGCTGACCCGTGCCGGCATCGGAAGACTCCGCCTGATCGATCGGGACTTTATCGAGGAGAGCAACCTGCAGCGGCAGACCCTGTTCACGGAAGAGGACGTTCGTGAGGGCCTTCCCAAGGCGGTCGCCGCCAGGCGCCGCCTGCAGGCCATCAACGCCTCGGTAGCCGTGGAGGACCGGGTGGAGGACCTCAACTATCGCAACGCCGAATCCCTGGTCGAGGGTGCGGATTGCATACTGGACGGCACCGACAACTTCGAGGCCCGCTTCCTGCTGAACGACGTCTCCCAGAAACGGCGAATCCCCTGGATTTACGGAGCCGCGGTGGGAAGCCAGGGCCTGACCATGACGATCGTTCCCGGCCGGACTCCCTGTCTGCGCTGTGTCTTTGAGTCCCCTCCACCGCCTGGAACCACACCCACCTGCGACACGGCGGGAGTGTTGGCGCCAGCCGTCAACCTGGTGGCCTCGCTGCAGGTGGCCGAAGCCCTGAAGATCCTTTCCGGAAGGTTGGAGCGCATCAGCCGGAGACTGGTCAGCCTGGACGTCTGGCAGAACACCTGGAAGCGCCTGGAGATCGAAAGCGGTCGCGCCAGTGGCGATTGTCCGGCCTGCCACCTGGGCCGCTATGATTACCTGGAGGGCGAGCGCGAATCCTCGGCCGCGATTCTCTGTGGGCGAGACTCGGTCCAGATCAATCAGCCCTCCGGGAAACACCTGGACTTCCCCCAGCTGGGACAGCGGCTGGAACTTCTGGGCAGCGTTTCCTACAATCGGTTCCTGCTCAGGTTCCGGCTGAAGGAGTTTGAAATTGCCGTTTTTCCCGACGGTCGGGGCATCGTCAAGGGAACCCGGGACCCCCAGGAAGCCCGCTCACTCTACTCCAGGTATATCGGAAATTGAGATCCCGTCCGGTGCCTGAAGGACCGTACCGGAACGCCGCGGCGGAACCCCGCCACGGCGAAAGCGGGAGATCGCCGTCAGCCGCCATCCACCATGACCTATCTGGACAACGCCGCCACCAGCTTTCCCAAGCCGGAGGCGGTCTATCGGGAATTGCAGGACTACCTGCGCCGCGACGGGGCCAACCCCGGCAGAGCCGGACACCAATGGGCAATGCGGGTGGAAAAGACCATGGATGATACCCGAAACCTGTTGGCTCGCTTTTTTGGAATGGACGACCACCGCCGGGTCATTTTTACCCTCAACGGCACCGACTCCCTCAACATGGCCATCAAGGGGGTGCTTCAGCCCGGAGACCACGTGGTCTCCAGCCTGCTGGAACACAATTCGGTCTCCCGCCCCTTGAAGCACCTGGAAAGCAAGGGCAGCATCAGCCTGACCCAGCTGCCCTTCTCCCAGGAGGGGTTTGTCGATCCCGAAGACTTTCGCAGGGCCTTGACCTCACGGACGCGGCTGGTGGTTCTGCTGCACGCCTCCAATGTCCTGGGAACCCTGCAACCCATTGCCGAGGTCGGCAGGATCTGCCGCCGGCACGGGGCGCTGTTTCTGGTGGACGCGGCCCAGACCGCCGGAATCGTTCCCATCCACATGCAGTCCATGCAGATCGACCTGCTGGCTTTTCCGGGTCACAAGGCCCTGTTCGGCCCGCCCGGCATCGGCGTTTTGTTGGTGGGCCATCGGGTCGAGCCGCTCCCCTGGCGGGAAGGCGGCACCGGATTCGATTCGGAAGATCCCCTGCAGCCCCGTCGCTTTCCCCATCTCCTGGAGGGAGGGACACCCAACACCCTGGGCGTGGCGGCGCTGAGAGCCGGCCTGCGCTTTGTGACCGGGGAGGGCCTTGACAGAATCCGAGGTCACGAGCAGCGTCTGCTGACGCGATTGACTGAATCCCTCAGGGGGAATCCCAGGATCTGCCTTTACGGCTCCCTGGATCCGCACCGCCGGGTGGGTTCGGTGGCCCTCAACCGGGAGGGCTACACCTCCTCCGAGGTAGGAGCGATTCTGGACAACTCGTTTGAAATCGCCGTCCGGCCCGGCCTGCACTGTGCCCCTTACCTTCACCGGCACCTTGGCACGGCGCCCGAGGGCGCCGTCCGGATCAGCCCCGGTTACTTCAACACCGAGGAAGATGTCGATCGCTGCCTCTCAGCCCTGGAGCAACTGTGATGCGGAGAGCTCCCCGGCGAACTCGATCCGGGAATCAAGCCCAGGTGTCGCGGGAGAACGACAGAATAATGATAGGGTTCGACAAGGAAGCCAGGCAATGACCAGGAAATTGCGCGCGGCGGTTCTGGGGGCCACCGGGACCGTCGGTCAGCGATTCATTCAGTTGCTGGAGGACCATCCCTGGTTCGAGCTGGGAGCCATTGCGGCTTCAGGGCGCTCAGTGGGCAAGCC
>JAPPFQ010000047.1 GCA_028875135.1 Acidobacteriota bacterium | reverse complement strand
TCCTTGAACTGGTTCATGCCTGCGTTGGTGAACAGCAGGGTGGGGTCGTCGGCGGGGACCAGCGAGGAGCTCCTGACGATTCGGTGCCCTCGTTGTTGAAAATATTCCAGGAACTGCCTGCGGGTATCGTTTCCAGTCACGGCTGTGGATTTCCGTATGTCGACCTGGCTCGGTGGGGGACTCAATCCCCCCATTCGACGATTCGATGAAATCGCTTTCTGAACTCCCGGCGCACCGCCTCGGGAGGAAAGCCCCGGGCGAGCAGGTAATTATAGAGCCTGGCCACTCTTTTTTCATCCAATGGCCGGGTCAATGTTTCCAGCTTGCGTTCCAGGCTGCGGCGCATAAGGTCCCGCTCCACTTCCGGTGGAAACATCTCGTCCAGGACCTGGTTGACCAGGTCCCGGGCCAACCCGCGAGCAGCCATCTCTCTCTGCAGCCTGGACCGCCCGCTGTCGCCTCGGCGCAGGCGCACGGCCGCAAGGGTCTCGATGCACTGTCGGTCGTTCAGGTATCCGCGCGCTTTCAAACGGCCGAGGACGCCTGCCACCGCCGACGCATCATCGGTTCTGGCCAGTAGCTTGACTTCCAGCTCCCGGGTGGAGTGGGCTTTCCGGCCCAGGGCCCGGAGCGCCCATTGGAAGAGGGATTCTGAATCGTGGCGTCGCGGCTCCTGGCTCACGGAGCGATGGGGGGGATTGAGACTGTCGGAGTCATACGAAGGCCAGCCAATCGGGGTGGTCATCGCTCTTGCCTTCAACGATCTGGAAAAACCGTTGCTGGATTCTGGCGGTGACCGGTCCCCGGCGGCCGCTGCCGACGCTGATCTTGTCCACGCTGCGGATCGGCGTGACTTCTGCGGCGGTGCCGGTAAAGAACAACTCGTCTGCCAGGTATAGCAATTCCCGAGCGATGCCCTGCTCCCGAACTTCAATGTCGAGGTCACGGCAGATCTCGATCACCGCATGTCGAGTGATTCCGGGGAGAACGGAGGAGGCCAGCGCGGGCGTCAGGACCACTCCCTCCTTGATGACAAAGATGTTCTCGCCACTGCCCTCGCTGACGTAGCCGGCGGTGTCCAGGGCAATGCCCTCCGAGTAGCCGCCCTGCATGGCTTCCATCTTGATGAGCTGGGAGTTCATGTAGTTGGCTCCCGCCTTGGCCAGGGTGGGGAGCGTGTTGGGGGCGATGCGGTTCCAGGAAGAGACGCAGACGTCCACGCCCTGCTCCAGAGATTCCTTGCCGAGATACTGGCCCCATTCCCAGACGGCGATGACGACCTCCAGGGGGCAGCCCAGGGGGTTGACGCCAATCTCGCCGTAGCCCCTGAGAATGATGGGACGGATGTAGCATTCCTTCAGTTCGTTTTCCCGAATGGTGTCCAGGATGGCCTGGCAGAGATCCTCGGCAGAGTAGGGAATCTCCATGCGATAGAGCTTGGCTGAATTCAGGAGACGCTCCACGTGCTTGTCCAGGCAAAATACCGCCGAGCCCTTGACCGTGTGGTAACAGCGAATGCCTTCGAAAACAGCGGATCCGTAATTCACCACGTGGGAGAGAACATGGATCTTGGCGTCGTCCCAGGGGACGAAATGCCCGTTGAACCAGATCTTTTGCGACTTGGGAATGGGCAAGTCAACTCCTTGAATTGGACCGGCGTCGGGTGTCGGGAAGGGTGCGGTTCCCGGGGAACCTCCCCCGGGGAGCGAGCAGTATAGCACAGCGCCGGAGTTTCTCGGCAAGCGCCCCAGCCCGCATTTCCCACCTGAAACGGCAGAGCGTTATCCACAACGGCCAAAAAGAGTTATCCACAAAGACACACGAAGAACGACGAAGGGCCACGAAGCGTGACGGCTCTGCCGCATCGGCAGGGGCTGCGGCCCGGCAAGCCGGCGCGTGCCCCCTCAAGGAGCAAGAGTCTTGAGAGGAGGTGCCCCCCGGGAGCGCGGGCGTCCCGCCCGCATGCACTCCCGTTGCGTACCGCTCAGTTTCCCTGCGATGCGGCACCCGGCCACCCTGCCGGCGGGACCCACCCGGGAGCGCGGGCGTCTCGCCCGCATAGGACCTGGCCATAGGGTAACGAACCCCGCGAGGGTGGATTCGCCGCACCTTGCAAAGGAGTGGCCGTGGATGGCAGGCTACTTGCAAGAACAAGGTTGCGGGCGGGACGCCCGCGCTCCCGGGGGGTCTTTGTCCCATGACGGGGTCGCACCGAAAGAGGATCACCGGTCTTTTGAAGAGGGGGAGGCGCCCGGGCCGAGCTCCGGCCCGGGTCTCGGCGGATGGATGGGCTACTCGAGCACCAGCTTCACGTCGGTTTCGAACTGTCGATAGTCGGTGAACCGGGTGACATTTCGGGTATGGACCCGGGCACTCTGCAGGATGCCGATGGACATGTTGAACTGAGCGCGGATCGGAAGCCAGTGTTGGCTCTCCCCGATGCGGACCTGGTCATAGGCGATGCTCACCTCCGAGGTCTTGACCGGGAAATCCTCGGGAAGATCCACAGTCTTCTTGATCAGTTTGACTACCTGGTAGGAGTTGACGTCAATCCAGCTCAGTCCCCTGTAACCCACCCGCAGGGGATTGCCCTGGTAGGTCACTTGAAGGGCGGAAGTCTCCTGAGGAATCCGAAAGGCCACCCGCACGGTCTGACGCCCCGCGATCTCCTCGGCGCCCTCCAGGCGGAAAGAGGTCCTGCTCTGGGGAGCAAACACGTTCTGGATAGCGGCTGCGAATTGACCTATCGAATATGCGCCCTCCTGGCTGCCCGATGCCTTTTGCCCCTCCACGGGCTGGTAGGTCTCTTCTCCATTCGCGAACAGGAGGTCCTCCTGGAGCTGGTCTTTTTCCTGCCAGCCCTGGAACAGCCGCTGAAATCGCTCTGTCCGACGGCGACAGACGAAGTCGGGCAGGTTCGAGAAAGTCGCGTCCAACCTGCGGCGGACGGCATCCAGAAAGTCCGGCCATTCGGCGTCGGTCGGCACCCCGCCCGGCTGGCCGGGGGAAACAGTGGGCGCCGCGGAACCGCTGACGGTAAACTCCTCGGAACCGTTGTCCATCATGAACTCTGGGCGATGGTAGGCGGAAGGGGTCTCGGCGGGCTGCATGTTCCTGCTCTCGGCCTGTTGGGAGTCGAATGGCAATTGAGTGCTCTCATCAAAGCGGGCTTCTGCAAACCGCGTCTTGCCGATTCTGATGTTCCCGGCAAGGGGAATAAACAGATTGGCCTCCCTTTCTTCGACCAGAGCCGCACGGGTCAGTCTTGCGCCGCGAAGGTCGGTTTGCCTGAGATCGCTGCCGAACAGGACCGCTTCCGACAGGTCAGCCACCTGAAGATTGGCCTGGTTCAAGCGGGCGTCTTTCAGAATGGCGCCCTGCAAATTGGCGCCCTGCAAGTCGGCGCCTTCGAGACTGGCCTGGGTCAGGCTGGCATCGGTCAGATCAGCCCCTTGCAGTTGCGCGCCGTCCAGCCTGGCCTTGATCAGTTCGGCGCCTGTCAGTTTGGCGCCCCGGAGATCGGCCCCTCTCAAATCGGCCTCCCAGAGCCTGGTTTGGGTCAGGTCGGCCCTTAGCAGCACCGCATCCCGAAGGTCGGCCTTGCTTAGATCCATGCCACTCAGGTTGGCTCCAAAGAGATTCATTCCCCTCAAGGCATGCGACTGAAGTCGGTTTCCTCGCAGGTCGCCGCATTCTCCCGGATGATCGGGGTTGTAACCGAGCTCTCCCCGGTCGTTGGCGCAGGCCATCATGTCGTTGCGGAATCGGAAGGCCACCGCATTGGCGCCGTTGCCGGAGGACCGTGGGATCTCCAGGCTGTCCCTGATCTTCTTCAGGTCGAGGCGAACCGCCCGTTCCGGGCCGGAGGCTGCTTCCGCTCCAGTGCTATTGGTGTTGATCGGCGCCGGCATGTCTGCGGATGCGCCCCTATGCGGGCCCTGCTTCACCACGAAATCGGTCTCGGTGATGGTAGCTCGGCCGCTGCCTGATTCCTCGGTGGTAACCTCGAATCGGTAATTGCCCGGGCTCAAGGATTGGGTGGACAGTCTGAACCCGACGGCAACCTGACCGGGCGCCCGCTCTTCCAGGTGGTTCCGGTCCAGCGCGATGGGCGGAAAGTCGACGGCCGCGCCGGTGTCCTTGAGCGCCTGCACGCGAGCCGTGAGATTGCCGTCCTCCAGCTTGGAGGCGTTGTAGAGCTTGTAGAACAGGGCCAGAGGTTGGGGAGGAACAATTTCATTGCTCATCGACGGCTTGACCCGGAACCCGCGGTGAATCAGCCAGCGAGCCTCCGGTACCTGCATTCCGGCCACGGATGGGGAAAAGGGCTCCAGGTCCTGACTCAAGACCAGGCCGCTGGTCATGAGCGCATCCCGGGAAAGTTCCGGAATCCATAGAGATTGCTGGGCCGTCCCCAATCTGGCGTGCCGGTCGGCGACCACCAGCTTGATGCGATACTTGCCCGGCTTCAACTTGAGAAACCCTTCCACCACCGATTCCGCCTCTTCACTTGCCTGCGGGAAAGTCTGGCTGAAAATCGAAGCTGCCTGCCCGTCGCCGGAGAAGGCGACTCCCATCAGGCGGAGGTCTTTCCCCGGCAGCCAGCTCCTTGGGGTGTTCCCATCCGATCTGTGGGAGACCGTGGCCGAGATCAGGACCAGAGCCCGCTCGGACTCCTGGTAG
>JAPPFQ010000014.1:4348-4699 GCA_028875135.1 Acidobacteriota bacterium | reverse complement strand
GGCCCAGATCATGGAGGGCGTGGCGTATCGAGCCAGGGGCCGGCCCAAGCCGTTGTGAAAGACGGAGTAGACCCGGCATCCGGTTCCTCGAGCCAGCTTCACCACGGCGCTCAGGTCCACATCCTGATCCAATCCTTCTTCCTCGCTCTGGCTGCTCTCGCAAAATAGCCCGTCCACCAGTTTTTCCGACACCCAGGTGGGGACCTGGTATCCGCCCAGCTTCCAGGCCTCCGGATGAGCCGGGATGCGGGCGTAAATGCGCTTGCGCCGTCCCTGGCTTCGACCGGCCTCGTCGGCCGCCCTGCGCAAGTCCCGTATCCACCGGGTCATGACCGGAGCCAACTCGCCAAC
>JAPPFQ010000014.1:0-4338 GCA_028875135.1 Acidobacteriota bacterium | reverse complement strand
TGGTCGAAGCGGCAAAAGGGCATTCCCCAAGTCAGGTTCAGCTCGATGCCGTCGGTTTCGTATCGGGTCAGCAGTTCCCGGAACAGCAGAAAGCGCTCCCGCCTCACTTCCGGGTGCAGGAAGCTGAATCGGTTCCTGACCGGGCCTACACTTCCATCGGCAAAACCCAGGGCGTCCCCTGCCCTCGGGTCCGGGTCCTCTCCCACCTGAAACTGAGGATTGTCCATGGCGAAGGCTGACTTGCGTCCCAACCCCTCGTTTTTCTCCCGGGTCCCGCCCTGCACGCACACCCAGGCGCTGGCGATCATGAACAGCCCTGTCTCCTGACAACGATCGCACAGGATCTTCAAGGGGTCGTGTCCGTCGCGGATGAGCTGGCGCAGGACTTTGGCGGCGCGGTACCAGACGTAGTGGGTCCACTTCTTGACCTCATCTCCCCAGAGCTGGCAGACCTGACTGTCGTAAAGCACGGTTCCGCCCTCGGTCCCGGCAAAGTAGACAAAGGTATCGGCTCCGCTGCCGGCCAGTTGATCCACAATGGCCGCATGGTCGGCCGGAGTCACCGGCGGCTCGAAACAATACAGATCGGCGGCGTGGCGCCCGTCGTCGTAAAGAAAGACGCGAGGCTCTTCCCGCCTCTTCGATTCCTTCTTGCCTGGCGGGTTGGCCGTCGCGGAGCTACCCGTTACCATCAGGCTTGCGGGAGCGCCCGCTCCCACCGTTTTCAAGAATTGTCTTCGTCTCATAGCCAAACTCCTCAATTGAGGCTACAGCTCCTTCACCTCTATATTGCGAAAGCGGATCCTGGCGCCGGCGGGCCAGGATTTTCCCCCGTGCACCTGGACGGCCACGAATCCGCGGTCTTCCAGCGTCCCTTCAAAGGTCCGGTCACTGGTGTATTCGGTGATGAAGTGGCCGTTCAGGCTGGTGGTGATGGTGGGAGGGTTGCCCACGATACGGGCTTTCACCCTGTTCCAATCGTTCAGCTTCCAGATCCTGGCCCAGTCCGCCACGGCGAACCCGGGCTCACCGCCCGCGCCGCGCTGGTTGCTCTCGGCGGGCCGTGCCTCGATGCCTGTCAGGGTCTTGTCCCCGCCCTCCCCATGGATGCCGTGAAGGCGAAAGGTCGCGTTGGTTCTTCCATCCAGGCCTTCACGGTAGATCTCGCCAATATTGCCGTTCTCCCGGTAGTCGATCATGACCTGGTAACACTGCCCTTTTTCGGTGCTGCGAAGGAACAGGCCCGAACAGACACCCCAGTCCGGCTTCACCTCCAGGGTGACTTCAAAATCGCCGAAGGTCCTATCCGTCAGCAGGATGCCTCCGTTACCGCTTCCCGGAGGGTCCTGCTCGCCCACGATGGCCCCCTCTTCCACCGTCCAGCGCCCTCCCGTCCCGTGACCGATCTTTTCGGAATTGGTGTGCCACCCCTCAAGGTCCCGCCCGTTGAAGAGAGATTGGGCGGTCACCTCCTCAGGGCCGGGTCGGCTCTCCGATCCCGCTTTCTGCTCCGGTGGGCTCGAAGCGCAGGACATTGCCAGAAACAGTGAAGCCGTAGACGCAACCCACAAAAGCATCGGATGCTTGAAGATGGTATTCATGGTCCACCCTTGAAAGGTTTGAAACAGGAGAGGACGGCGATCCGCCGGTGACGCCCCTATTGTAGCAAACACCGGTCTTGCCGACCCGGTTGCGGCTGCGCTCTCACCTGGGATAGAGTTGCTCCGACAACAACCCCTCCGGCCCCTCTCGAGGAGATGACCCATGCAACTCGCATTGGATCCCCTGATGCATTGTGACCGGCCCCTACCCGACGTGGTCCGACTGGTGGCGGACCTGGGTTGGGAAAACCTGGAACTCTGCTCGCGCGACGATTTCTTTCCTGAATACTGGCCCCCGCGAGCCGACAACACCCGGATCCGGGAGTTCAAACAGGCGCTTCACGAGACCGGAATGAACCTGGTCAGCCTGCTGCTGACCTATCGCTGGGCCAGTCCCGACGAGGAGGAACGCCAGGCCGCCGTACGTTACTGGAAGCGGGCTCTCCCCATAGTCAAGGAGATCGAGTGCCAGACGGTGAACTCTATTTTCGACCGCGGCCCTTCGCCGCAGTCGACGTCATTTGCCGGACCCGAAGTCCACGCCGAGGCCAGTGAAGCGGCGTTCTGGAAGTCGATGGAGGAACTGCTGCCCATCTTCGAGGCCGAGCAACTGCCCTTGCACATCGAGGCCCACCCGGACGATTTCGTGGAAGACAACAACCTGGCGGTGGACATGATCCGGTCGATCGATTCTCCCTGGGTCAAGTACCTCTACTGCGCCCCTCACACTTTTCACCTGGGAGAGGACGTGGCTGCCATGCTGCGCTATGCCGCCCCCGTCCTGGCCCACGTCCACGTGGCCGACTCCTTCAACCACAAGAGAGGGTGGCGTTACATCATGAACCCGGCCGGAACCCCGGCGCGGATTCACCAGCACCTGGACATCGGCGCGGGCGAGGTGGACTGGGAGGCGTTTTTCGGAACGTTGGGGGAGATCGAATTCGACGGCATCATGACCAGCCAGGTGTTCGCCTGGGACGGCGAACGGGCGGTGCAGTCCTCACGCTTCATGCTCGCCAAGATGCAGGAGTACGTGGACAAGTACTGGAAGCAGTCCTGAACGATTTTCCACTCACTTCGACAGCCTGTCCAGCAGGTTGCGGGTGATGCGCTCCACGGTCTTGTCCCGGCCTCTCAGGCCCTTGGCCCACTCGGTGCATCCGGTGGTAAACACGGTGCCTCCGCGGCTGTAGAGGCCCATGACGGCAGCCCCGGGCTGGGCGATTTCCCTGCCGGTCCCCTCTCCATAGAGGGCTTCCGAGGCCAGGCGAACCGAGTCGTCCGCGCGGGAGAGGGCGGCCGGGGCCGTGGCCAGGATGGTGAAATTCTCCGGCGTCCCCTCACGGCCGGTGGCAACCGGCCGGCCTCCCTCCCATCGCAAGTCGCAACCGTCGCACTCGTAGCCGACCAGCCTGTCCAGGCCTCCCAGAGGATCGCCGTCACCCAGGCCGGTGCCCTCGAATACCCAGTGATCGGAACGGTGGACGGTGTAGTGGCCCGGGCCGTCGCGGTACTGATCGAAGAAGTCGTAATAGCCTCCCCGGGCAAAGCTCACTCCCGTGAGCCGGTTTTCCGGCCTCCCGATCAAGTGGTGGCACCATAGGGTTGTGAGCCGGTCGTGTCGGCCGGAGGCATAGTAGGGATCGCGCTTGAAGTCTTTCCAGCAGACCAGGGCCCGTCCCCGGTCTTCGCTGCGAACCTGCCACCAGAGGTTGTTGCCGCCGAAGAAGGCCACGTTGCCTCCGTCGCCAACGAATTGCTCCAGGTGGTCCCGCATGGGCGCCGACCAGTACTCGTCATGCCCCACGCTCAGCACCAGCCGATAGTGCCGAAGGATCTCAGGACAGAACTCCAGGTCGGTGTTGACAGCGTATTCCAGCGAATAGCCGGACCGCTCGGCCCAGGCCACGAAGAACCGCTCCCAGTTGCGCCAACCGCTTTCCCAGGTGGTGAATCCGTCATAGACCCTCAACTGCCCGCCTTCCGATTTCAAGGTGTAGGTAATGCCCGGAACCACCAGGTACCAGCGGCGGCCCGGGTGGGTCAACTGAACGAAGGATTGAGGAGAAATTTCGATTCCGACCCCCTGGAAAGCCGTCCGCAGTCGGTTGGAGATGCGCCGCTCATCCAGGTCCCTCTCAAACCGGCCTTCGAGGGTAAACAGGTAGTTGCCGTCCTCGTCGAACCCGGCATAGGGCCGGTCGAAGGAGACCCGGTGGGCGGGGCCGCCGGGGCCGCTGTAGAGGGTGTACCCGCCCCAACTGTTGTAGGCGGCATCGGTGTTGGTGGTGCGCTGCAGGAGAATCCTGGACTCCCGCCCCGGCTGGGCCGTTTTGACCACGAAGGAGATCTCGCCGCGGATCCGGCGGTGGGCCCCCTCGCCGCGAAGGATCAGGCTGTAGTACCCTGAGGACCAGTCTCGGGGCACGGTCATTCGGAACGCGGGAGGCCAGCCGCAGCCGTGGCTGGAGGCATTGGCCGGGACCGGATGACAGGCCCCCGGCAGGTTGTCCCGGGCCCACACGACCCTCCGCTCCGCTCCCAGACGCGCGATCTCCACCGAGTACCGGGGCAAGTTGGTCGAAACGTGAAAGCCGATCCCGTCTCCAGCCGGGACGCTCAATCGATCCGCATACCCCTCCACAAAGAGCCCTGCGGAATTTGACTCAGACAAGCGGCGCTCCTGCCCTGCCGGGCAAATCATCCGAGAGTGAAACAAGAGAAGTTCATGGCCTGT
>JAPPFQ010000542.1 GCA_028875135.1 Acidobacteriota bacterium | reverse complement strand
CCCATCGGCCTGCCCGGCGTCAACAAGGCGAAGAAGGTCTCGAACGCCAACTACCTGTGGCTCTCCTACTTCTATAGCTACCTCAACCAGACCGGACGGGCCGGGGTGGTAATGTCGTCGCAGGCCTCCAGCGCCGGACGGGACGAGGCCAAGGTGCGCCGGAAGATGGTCGAGACCGGGGCCGTGGACGTGATGATCGATGTCCGCGGCAACTTCTTCTATACCCGTACCGTGCCCTGTCAGCTCTGGTTCTTCGACCGTGCCAAGGAGCGGGACCGCGAGCGGGCCGACCGCGTCCTCATGCTTGATGCGCGCAACATCTATCGCAAGGTCTCGCGCGCCATCTACGACTTCAGCCCGGAGCAACAGAAGAACATCGCCGCCATCGTTTGGCTCTATCGGGGACAGGCGGACCGATTCCTCAAGCTGGTCGAGAGTTATCTCGCCCGGGCGGTTGCGAAAGGGCAGGCGACCGGCGAGCCGCTGGCGAGGTTCAAGGACGCCCTCGGCAAGCTGACCGATCTGGTCGAACCCTTTGCGGCCGTGAAACGCCATCCCGACCCGCTGGCTGAGACCTGGGAGGAGCTCACCTCCGCACGGGCCGCGGTATTAGCTGACATCGCGGGATTCGCGGTTGAAGTTGCGGCCCGGGCCGCCCATTGGAACGAGGGTGGGGACAACGGGGACCGCAACAATGCCGCCCTGCATGCAGCCCGTGAAGGCCTGCACGGCATGGCCCAAGGCTGCCGGGACCTGACCAAGCAGATCGATCAGGCAGCTAAGCTGGCTGGCCGAGTGATCGACATTGCGGTGAAGGAACTTGAGGCGCGGGAAACGGAACTTTGGGACAATGCCGAAATCAACAAAGGGCGCAAGGAGATGCTGGGCGCACGGGCCGCGGCCGTTGAAGCGCTCCGCGAAGCCCGTTATTTCGTACGGCAGGCCGACTGGCTGCAGGAACGGTTTCCCGAAGCCAAAATGCGGGACGTCGAAGGCTTGGTGAAGCTGGTCGATCGCAGCCAGATCGAGGCACAGGACTGGAGCCTGACGCCCGGACGCTACGTCGGCGTGGCACCTGAGGAGGAAGACGAGAATTTCGATTTCGAAGAGGCGCTGCGGTCCATTCACATGGACCTGCAAAGGCTGAACGAGGAGGCAGTCGAATTGGCAGCGCGAATCGCTCGAAATCTTACTTGGTTAACGTAATGAAATCCTCGCCTATGCCAATCAGGCACTTCACGATCGGGATTTACGATGGTCCGCATGCAACGCCAAAACCGTCAAACGAAGGTCCGATTTTCCTTGGCATTAAGAACGTAACGCAAGACGGGCGACTAGACTTTGGAGAAATTCGCCATGTATCAGAGGCGGAATTTCCGAAATGGACAAGGCGGGTTAGACCCCAAAAGGACGATATCATTTTCTCATACGAAGCTACTTTGCATCGCTACGCGCTGATACCAGAGGGCTTCGAAGGCTGCCTGGGGCGAAGAATGGCACTTGTTCGACCAGACCGCAAAAAAGTCGATCCCCGTTTCCTACACTACTATTTTTTGTCGCCTGTTTGGCACGCGAAGATGGATGCAATCACGATAACCGGTGCGACGGTCAATCGAATCCCCCTTACCAGTTTTCCAGATACAAGAGTCTCTTTTCCGAAACTGAACAAGCAGGTGACGATCGCCTCTATCCTCTCCGCCTACGACGATCTGATCGAGAACAATCGGCGGCGGATTGCGTTATTGGAGGAGGCGGCGAGGCTGCTCTACCGCGAGTGGTTCGTTCACTTCCGCTTCCCCGGCCACGAACACGTCAAGTTCGTCGACGGTATTCCCGAGGGGTGGGAGCGGAGAACGCTGGCTGATATTGCGCAAACTAACCGCGACAGCTATCGCGCAAAGGAACTTCCCGAGGAACTTAACTATATCGATATTTCGTCCGTAGCTCAGGGAAGAATTCTTTCCAAGAATCGAGTGGCTTCTACCGAAGCGCCCGGACGGGCACGCCGCAAAGCCAGGGATGGAGATGTTATTTGGTCTAATGTTCGGCCAAACCTCCGCGCATATGCTCTAGTCCTTGAGCCAAACCAGAATGACGTGTTCTCTACCGGCTTTACGGTTCTCTCTGCGACGGAAGTGCCGTTCACATGGCTATATCTGCTGGTCACAACGGACAGGTTTGTTGGCCACCTCGTGAACCACGCAACCGGCGCAGGATACCCAGCGGTTCGTCCTGACGATTTCGAACGGGCAACTGTGGCTTTTCCCCGTAAAGCCGTGCTGAATCTCTTCCACAAGTCGACCGAACCAAAATTTCGGCTAATTTCGAAGCTGGAAAAGCAAAACCAAAAACTCGCCCAAGCCCGCGACCTGCTGCTGCCACGCCTGATGAGCGGGGAGGTCAAGGTCTGATGGGAGCACCCTGCACCACAAAAGGAGGGCCCGTGCGATGGCGGTGACGTCCATCAACAGCGAGGACCGGCTGGTGCAGGCGACCTTCGCCGAGCATCTGGAGCAGGAACTCGGCTGGGACAGCATCTACGCCTGGAACGAAGAATCGTTCGGACCCGACGGCACCCTCGGACGTGCCGATACCAAGGAAGCGGTGCTTACCCGCGACCTGAGAGCGGCGCTGGAACGGCTGAACCCCGAATTGCCAGACTCCGCCATCGACGACGCCCTGCGGGACCTGACCGTCTACGACGCAAGCCGTTCGATGGTGCAGCACAACCACGATTTCTACCGACTGCTCCGCAACGGCGTACCGGTGGAATACCCGGACGCCCAGGGCCGCCGGAGATCCACCCGCGCCCGCGTGATCGACTTCGACAACGCGGCCGGCTCCAACCGCTTCCTCGCCGTGCGCGAACTGGAGCTCACCGGCATCCGAACGCCCAACTACGACCGCCGCGCCGACCTGGTCTGTTTCGTCAACGGACTGCCGCTAGTCTTCATCGAGCTGAAGGCGGTCTACAGGAACATCCGCGAGGGCTTCGACGACAACCTCTCCGACTACATGCACGAGAACGTCATCGCCCACGCCTTCCATCACAACGCTTTTCTGGTGGTTTCAAACGGCGACCGCGCCCGCTACGGCTCCATCACCGCCGAGTGGGGGCACTTTGCCGAATGGAAGCGGCTCGAAGAGGCGGACAAGGGCGACCTGGAAGCCAAGGTGCTGCTGGACGGCATGCTGGCGCACCACCGGCTGCTGGACATCGTGGAGAACTTCATCCTGTTCGACAAGAGCAAGCCGGGCCCCACCCGCAAGATCATCGCGAGAAACCACCAGGTGCTGGGCGTCAACCGGGCGGTGGCCTCGGTGGCGCGGCAGGAAGCCTTGAAACGGGAGTTGCCGCCGGAACAACGGCTCCGGCATCGCGTCGTCGAACTGCCGCTCGAATCCCGTGCACGCGCGAAGTACGTGCCGGCCCCGGGGAGGGCGGCCGAGGTGGAACCGCCTTACACTCCCACGGGGCCGGTCGACATCATCGAGCGGGCTCATCCCAACCTCGGCCGGCTCGGCGTCTTCTGGCACACTCAGGGCAGCGGCAAATCCTATTCCATGGCCTTCTTCGCCGAGAAGGTGCGGCGGAAGCTGGAAGGCAACTTCACGTTCCTGCTGATGACCGACCGGAACGATCTCGACGGCCAGATTTACGGGACATTCGTCGGCTGCGACATCGCCGACCAGCAGACGCCTCGTGCCGCCTCGGGCGACGATCTGGAAAGGCTGCTGAAGGAAAACCACCGCTACCTCTTCAGCCTGATCCACAAGTTCAAAAGGAACGTCGATCCGAAGCAGCCCTACAGTCGGCGCGATGACATCATCGTGATCTCGGACGAAGCCCATCGCACCCAGGCGGGCCGGCTGGCCCGCAACATGCGCTTGGCGCTGCCCAACGCGGCCTTCATCGGCTTCACCGGCACTCCGCTCTTCAAGCAGGACGAACTCACCAAGCGCATCTTCGGCGACTATGTCTCTCGCTACGACTTCAAGCGGTCCGAGGAGGACGGGGCAACCGTCAAGCTGGTCTACGAGAACCGGGGCGAAAAGCTGGGCGTGGCTCGCCTGGACCTGAACGACCGCATCGCGGCCAAGATCGAAGAGGCCGAGCTGGACCCCGACCGGGAGGCGCTGCTGGAAAAGCTGCTGGGCAGGGACTACGAGGTCATCACCGCCGACGAACGCCTTGCCAGGATTGCGGACGATTTCGTCGAGCACTGCGCCACCCGCTGGGAATCGGGCAAGTCGATGCTGGTCTGCATCGACAAGATCACCTGTGCCCGCATGCTCCAGTTGATCGTTCCACGATGGAAAGCCGAGGCGGCGTCGGTCAGGGCGGCGGCCGAGGCGAAGCGAGCGCAGGCGCAGGCAAAGGGCGACCAGACCCGCCGCGCCGCGCTCGAGAAAGAAGCGAAGAACCTGGCAGCCCAAGCGAACTGGCTGGATGAAACCATCGTCGAGATCATCATCAGCGAGGCGCAAAACGAGGTCAAAGACTTCAAGAAATGGGGCTTCGATATCGTCCCCCACCGGGCGCTGATGAAGCAGGGCTTCGAGACCCCCAACGGGGAGCGGATGGACGTGGAAACCGCCTTCAAAACTCCCGATCATCCGTTCCGCGTCGCCATCGTCTGCGCCATGTGGCTGACCGGTTTCGACGTCGAGTGCCTTTCAACGCTCTACGTCGACAAGCCCATGAA
>JAPPFQ010000706.1 GCA_028875135.1 Acidobacteriota bacterium | reverse complement strand
GAATTCCGCACCAGGCCGGCGCAGCCCTCCTGCTCAGGAGGTTCCGCCAGGTTGAACCGGAAACCGGAAACCGGCGACACAAACCGTCCCTCAAAAATGTCCCGGTGAGCCTGCAGGTATTTTTGCGGGGTTCCTATGTCGATCCAGTAACCCGGAGAGATATAGGCGAAGACGGGCCGGCCTCCGGCCAGCAGACCTGGAAACACTTCCCTTTCGAAGGAGGTGTTCACGCCGGCCGGGATGGTCTTCAGGACTTCCGGTTCCAGCACGTAGAGCCCGGCATTGATGGTGTCGCAGGTGACCTGGTCCCGGCCGGGCTTTTCCAGAAAACGGGCCACCCGGCCATCGTCCCCGGTTTCCACCAATCCGTAGGCGGCGGGGTTGTCGACTCGGGTCAGGGTCAGGGTGGCCGTTGCCGCGCGCCTCCGGTGGGAACGAAGGATCTCCGCCAGGTCGAAGTCGCAGAGAATGTCCCCGTTGAATACGACGGCCGGGCCGTCCAGGAATGGCTCCGCATTCTTGAAGGCCCCGCCGGTACCCAGGGGCGACTGCTCGACCACGTAGCGGAGCCGAATCCCGAATCGGCTGCCGTCTCCCAATTCCGCTTCGATCCTGTCGGGCCGATAGCCCAGGCTCAGGATGGCCTCGGAAATGCCGTGGCGGCGCAGCAAGTCGAGCTGATACCCAAGAAAAGGGACGTTTGCGATGGGAACCACCGGCTTGGGCACCCGGAGCGTCAACGGCCTGAGCCGGGTTCCTTCGCCGCCCGCCAGGATCACCGCCTTCATGTAAAGCTCCCCTAACCGGAATGGTCGGAATCAGGACAGCCAGGACCGGCGACGCTCCACCTGGACTCCGACGAAACCCAGCTTTTCGCTGAAGGGGCTGGTCTTGCCGATTCGAACCCTGACCTTCCTGACCGGGAAGCCCCTCAGCACCTCTCTGCAGATCTGCAGAGCCGCTTCCTCCAGCAGGGTAAAGGTTCGACTTTCACACAACTTCTCGACCCGGCTATAGACCGCGCTGTAGTCCACCGTCTTGTCCAACCGTCCGTCCCGCGCTTCCTCCAGCGGCTGCCACAGGGTCAGGTCGGCTCGGCAGGGTTGGGCCCGACCCCGTTCCAGCGGGGTGGTTCCTACTTTCATCTGCAGTCGAATGTCCCTCAGCAGAATCTTGTCCATGGCCGCACGGCCCCCCGCCGTCTCACAATGGCCCGATGATAGCATGGGGGCTCAGGCAGGTCTCCCGACACTTTCTAGCCGTTTTCGGGGCGTGGCATAATGGCCCGGTAATTCCCTATGCGAGCCCTTGAAGAAAAAACGGCCGACCTGCCTGTCGAACCGGGAGTGTACCTCTACAAGGACGGCCGGGGCGACATCATCTACGTGGGCAAGGCCAAGACGCTGCGGCACCGGGTCAGAAGCTACTTCCAGGATTCCCGCCCCACCGACATCAAGCTGGACCAGCTTCGCTCGGAGATCGCCGATCTCGAGTGCATCGTGGTCGACAACGAGATGGAGGCCCTGGCCCTCGAGAACAACCTGATCAAGCGGCACAAGCCCAAGTACAACATCCTCCTCAGGGACGACAAGACCTACCCCTGTATCAAGCTGACCGTCAACGAACCCTTTCCGCGCATCCTGGTCACCCGCCGGGTCAGGAACGACGGAGCCCTCTATTTCGGCCCCTTCTTCCCCGCCAGCCTGGCCTCGCGGATCTTCAAGCTGATGAGTCGCCATTTCCAGATCCGTACCTGCTCCATCGGAATAGACGGCCGGCGGCCCAGGGTGTGCCTCGACTACCACATCAAGCGCTGCATGGGGCCTTGCGTGGCTTCGGTGTGCAGCCGGGAGGAGTATGCCGGCAGGGTCCGGGACCTCAGGTGGTTCATGGAGGGAAAGCGGCGCGAGCTCATCAAGAGCCTGCGCGGCAAGATGTCGAAGGCCGCCGATGAGGAACGGTTCGAGCTGGCGGCCCACCTGCGGGACATGATCCGGACCATCGACCAGCTCGCGGAACCGCAGCGCATGTCCTCCAACCAATCTGCCGACATGGACGTCTTCGCGCTCCATCGGGAGGAAAACAAGGCCGCCGTGCAGCTATTCCATTTGCGAAGCGGCCGCGTGGTGGACCGGCACCAGTACTTTTGGGAAGACCTGGCCGGCGGCGCCGGCGACGGAGACATTCTGGCATCGCTGCTCAAGCAGTATTACTTCGGCTCCAGTTTTACCCCCGACGAGGTCCTGGTTTCCTGCGACTTCGAGGACCAATCCATCCTGGCTGCCTATCTTTCGAGCCGGAAGGGAAGAAAGGTGGTTGTGAAGGAGCCTCACCGCGGTCCGAAAAAGCACCTCGTCGGCCTGGCTCAAAAGAACGCCCGTCTGACCTTCGACCAACGCTTCCGCACCCTGAACCCCGGCAGCCGCATGATCGGCGAGGCCCTGGCCGAGTTGATGGACCTGGAGAACCCTCCCAAGCGAATCGAGTCCTTTGATATTTCCAACATTCAAGGGGCGGATTGCGTGGCCTGCATGGTGGTCTGGGAGGAGGGCCGAATGAAGAAGGCCGACTACCGGAAATTCATCATCAGGACGGTCAGCGGGCCGGACGACTTCAAGAGCATGGTGGAAGTCATCTCCCGCCGCTATCGCCGACTCCTGCAGGAACGCCGCGCCCTGCCCGACCTGGTGCTGGTGGATGGGGGAGTGGGACAGCTCCATGCCGCCGCTGCCGCGCTTGACGCTCTGGACCTGACCACCCAGCCTCTGGCCAGCATCGCCAAGAAGGAAGAGCTCATCTACGTCAGAGGCAGCGAGCAGGAACCCATCCGCCTGGACAGGCATTCTCCGGTCCTGCGACTGATCCAGCGCATCCGGGACGAAACCCACCGCTTTGCCGTGAGCTTTCATCGCCGGCGCCGCTCCGGCCGCACCCTCACTTCGGCGCTCACCCGGATACCCGGGGTCGGCGACAAGACCGCCAAGCGGCTGCTGCAACGATTGGGGAGCGTTCCGCAAATCGCCGCCGCGCCGCTGGATCGCCTGATCGCCGAAACCTCTCCCCGAATCGCCAGGAACGTCTACGATCACTTTCGCCAACCGGCGGCCAGCGGTCGCTGGTCTCAGGAAGGGTGATTCAGTTGGAGTCGGCGGAAACGGTCCGGGCTCGGCGCGGGCGGGTCTCGGCGGCCTTGGCCTGTTGAGCCAGGGCGGTGCCTTCCCGGAGGAGTTCGTGGATTCTCTGCAGGGTGCGGGCGATGTCGGTCTGGCGGGAGAAGCTGGCTTCGGGCTCGCCGGAAATCAGGTTGGCCAGTTTTTCGATCTCCTGCTCCAGGGACCAGTCGTGGGCTTCCCGCGAAACCAGGCCCTCTCTCAACAAACCGGTTCGCCGTTGCTGGTCGGAAAGAGAAGCCTTGAGCTTCCGGATCTCTTCCTGGAGAGTCTTCGATTCGTTCTGCTTTTCGGCGGTCAGCCGTGAGAGACTTCCCCTCAGTTCCTCCTGGCTTTGCCGGGCCAGATCCAGCCTGGACTCCGCCGAGCGGAGTTCCTGCTTCAATTTGAGGGAGTCCCCGACAGCCGCTTCCTTTTGCCGTTGCAGGGCCTCCAACAGCCGGCTTAATTCAGCCAGGCTCTCCCGGAATCCGGCAGCTGCCTCCTGCTGCCCCTGAAGCGCCGCCTCCAGGGACTTGGCCTGCGCCGCCAGTTCGGTCCGGCGCCGGCCGGCGATCCGCTGATATTCCTGTTTTTGCTCGGCGAGCTGCTGAACCTGCGCCTGAAGATCCTGCAGCGATCGGGTTGCCGCCTCCAGGCGGGCCGATCGATCCTGGGCCTGCTCCTGTGCACCCACCAATTCAGGCTGCAACCCGCGAATCAGGGATTCCTGCCGCCAAAAGGAATAGGCCAGAACAAGGAGAGCCAGCGCCACTGCCAGAACCGTCGACGCACCCAACCGGCTGTGCACGCCCAACCCGAGCAGCCAGTACTCCGGCCTCTCTCTTCCCAGCCGCACCAATCCACCCAGGGCCAGAAAGGCTGCCCCCAGTCCCAGCAGCACCAGGACGATCGGCACTACGAATTCCATGCGGGCTCCCAGTTGGAATTGGCCAAACCCGGCTCAGTCCGACACCCCTTTCTCCAATAGCACGGGCCAAACTACAGGAAACGAACCCGATCTTGCAAGCAAAAGGAGACCCGAACGCAAGTGCCGGGCGCCCATTGGAGGGCTTCGGAACCTGTGCTATGATAGGGCTTTTATTGCAGATAACTGGTTTTCAACCCTGTCTTGACCCGGAGGATGGATGTACCCACTGGACGAAATTGCTTCCCTGCCAAAGCTGGAACCCAAGTCCGAAGGAATAGAAACCCCACGCAAGAAAAAGCCCCGCGCCATCGCCGTCATCACGGAGTGCTGCACCGGCTGCGCCGGGTCCCCGGCCTGCGTCCCCTATTGCCCCGTGGCCGACTGCATGTTCTGGGTGCCCGACGAAGACCATCCTCCCTTCGGCCACATCGAGGTCGACCCGTTTCTGTGCATCGGCTGCAAGAAGTGCACCAGCCAGGGACCCGACGGATCCTTTCTGGACGGCTGTCCCTGGGACGCCATCGAGATGGAGCCCATCGACGAAGTGGAGGCCGTGGTTGGAGAGATGTCGATCTAGTGTTGCGTTTTGAAATTGCGTTGACTTATCAAACCGCCAAGGGATTTCCC
>JAPPFQ010000656.1 GCA_028875135.1 Acidobacteriota bacterium | reverse complement strand
TCGATATCCATATTCAATTTAACATCGATGCACAGGATGCACAGGATTAACAGGACGTGAGGCTATTGCACCAGAAGCCGGCTCGGGAGATGATCCGGTGCGGATTTGCGAATGCTCAGGACTGAAAGCTGGCCGTTTCCTGAAAAATCCTGTGCATCCTGTGCATCGATGTAAATTTTTCATTCAAACAAATTCAGCTATCGGTATGGTGTAAAATAAAAACCATATTCCTTAATGCTTCAATCATGGGTCGAATGAAGATGCATTTTCGAACTTGGCTTCGGCTCTGCGCCCCTTTGCCGGCCATCGGGCTGATGGCGGTGCTGACGGCCCCGGTTCCGGTCCCCGCTGCTCCGGACAAGCAGGAGACGGAGCCGAAATCCGGCCAATCAACTTCGGCGTTCACCTTCAGGGTCCCGGTGAACGTGGTGCTGGTGAACGTCACCGTCACCGACAGGGCCGGGAGGCCGGTCAAGGACCTGACCGTCGAGGACTTCAAGCTGTATGAGGACGGCAAGCGCCAACGGATTCAAAGCTTCGAAGTGGAATCCAGTCAACTGGAGTCCCGGACGGATTCGACTGGGGAGGGAACGGCGCCGCCCACCCCCGGTGCGCGGGTTGCAGCCCAAGAGGCAGAAGACCGCACCCGGCTGATCAGCTACTTCATCGACGACCTGACGGCCCGTTCCCCCAGGTACTTTTTCTGGGTCGTATCCGCGTTGCAGAAATTCATTGCCGAGGAGATGGGACCTGAGGACCAGGTGGGCGTCTTTTCAGCTTCGGGACGCGTCCGAATGCCCTTCACCAGCGACCGCAAGCTGCTTCGGGAGCGGATCGAGGAGCTCCACGTGGGAAAGTTCTACCTGTCCCGCCCCTACCGCAGTCGCTGCCCGGTCATGACCGACGTACAGGTGATCCGGATCGTGGACGGGCACCGGGGAATCGATTTCACCCGGGCCTTCAGGGAGGCCAGCAGGTGCGTTGAAGTAAGGGATCTGGACCCGGGCGACATCGAACAGCACGTTCGCGCCGAAGCCTTTCACCAGTACTCGGGAACCCAGGCGGCCATCCAGAGACTGATGGCCGCCCTGCGCCACCATGTCCAGACCCTGCAGCATTTCAAGGCCAGTAAATCCCTGGTCCTGTTTTCCGACGGATTCGTCCCGACGCGTTCCATGCGCTGGAGGCTGGACCAGGTCGTGGGCCGCGCCCTGCGCTCCCGGGTCGCCGTCAACGTGGTGGACATTCGCGGACTCCATACCGTCGGCTTCGATGCCGCCAACAACGACCAGGTCAGAAACCTGACCGGCGAGCCAATCAGCCAGGAGGACTTCAACGCGGGCTTGACCATGGGCCGGGAATTCTCCCATCTTTTCCGCGACCAGACCTATCAGCGTCGCCCCCTGGAGAAACTGGCCGAGGAAACCGGGGGCGTCCTGTTCACCGACAACAACGACCTGGTGGCGGGCCTCAGCCAAATCAGCAATACCCAGTCCTACTACTATGTGCTCTCTTACGCTGCCCCCGATCAGAAGGCCGACGGAAAATACCACAAGATCCGGGTGGAAGTGGACCGGCCCGCCGTGGAGCTCAGCTACCGCAGGGGATACTTTGCACCCCGGAAAACACTCTCCCAGGAGGATCGCAAGAACGAAGACATTCAACTGGCCCTGGCCGCCCCGGGAAATTTCGACCAGATTCCGCTGAAACTGGACTACCGTTCATCCCCGACCCAGGACGACCGCCACCGCCTGAGCGTCTATACCAACGTCAGGATTGAGGGGGTGTCCTTTCGGCAGGAGGGAGAACGGCGCCAGAATCTCCTCCACCTGGTGCTGATGGTCTACGACCGGGACGGCCAGCGGGTGGAAGGGTCCCAAAAGACCATCGAGCTGAATCTGGGCGAATCCAGCTACCGCTCCATGCTCCGGCGCGGCTTCACCACCCGGACGGAGTGGGAGGTTCCTGCAGGCGAATACAAAGTCAAGGCGGTGGTCAGAGAAAGCCACCGGACCCGCATGGGTTCCCTGCACGAGACGGTCACCCTGCCCATTCCCGAGAGCGCCGCGTCAGGTCAGCCATCCCCAGCCGACTCCGGGGGTGCCGCATCGGCTCGTCCCTCCCTTCCCGAGGAGTTTGTACGCTCGGAATCCGTGGAACCGACGCCGGCGGACGAAGACCCGGATCCATCCCTGCCCGCGGGCGGCCTGGAGAGCAGCCGGCTGGTGCTGACCCAGCAGCTCACGCCGCTGGCCGATCTGAGCGCCGAGCTGCAGGCCAGTCTGCTGGAGGGCGGGGAGGCCATGATCTTCGGGGACGTCCAGATTCATTCTCCGTTGGACGACCGGATCGACCGCCAATACCCCGTCACTTTTTTCTATACCCTCTTCAACCTGATGTATCCCCAGGAGAGCCAGGGGATGACGGCCAAGATTCAGCTGACCGACCGCTGGGGCAAGGTCAGCCGGTTTCCCCTCATAACCTTGAGTGAAGGCCAAGTTGAAGCCTTGGAAGACGGCGCCGTGAACGTGGCCTTCAACCTGTCTTTCAAAAACGTGGAGCCCGGCCAATACAAGTTGACATTGATGACCCGGGCGCCGGGAGCCAGCGGCCAGTCGGTCGGCGCCCGGACCACGGTTACGGTGCTGCAGTAGCAGGCTTTCCGGACCCTATTTGCATAGAACAAAGGGCTCCTGATGAGATTCGCGAGCTTCAGCGAGTTGCGTGGCCAATTGGCTGCCGTGTGGAGGACGCTTGCCAAATAAGGGGACTTCATCGTGACCTCTAACCGCGAGCCTGTCGCGCCGCCTTCAGCGACGTCGGACGAGACCCTGGACGAATCGTTGCGCGCCCTGCGCCGGTCCCGCGCCCAGGCCGCTGCGACAGCCATGCAAAAAGCTTCGGTCGGAGCCGGCAGCGATCGACTGTCCCTGACAGAGATCACCGCCGAAATCGAAGCCGCCCGCAGGCAGCGGTGACAGTTTCCTGCCTCACGTCTGTAATTCCACGATTGAGTGATACGTCTCATGAAAGCCCTGTAACGACCGCCTTCCCCCGTTGAATCGCCGAATCATCCGAGGCTGTGCCAGGATTTGTGCTGGCGTGACGCCCGCGCTCCTGGGAAGTCGTCATCCCAGGACATCCCCGTGGTGACGTGCATACCGCTGCTTTCTTGACCTCCTGCGAGGAGCACCGCACAATGTAAGGTGTGCCTTCCGCTTCAACACCTGCTTCGGTAGAGACGATGCCGTTTTGGTCCTGCCATCCTTGCTTTGACCTCCCTACAGCCGTTTGCCTGCTCTTGACGCTTTCCGTCCCGGCCGTCGCCGGTGCGGCCCAGAAGAGGGGGAGCGAATTCCCCGACCCCGGGGAATCGGAGTCCGAGCCGGAATTTACCATCAAGGTACCGGTGAACGTGGTGCCGGTCAACGTCACGGTCACCGACAAGTCCGGACGATTCGTCACGGACCTGACCGCCGACGATTTCAAGCTCTTTGAAGACGGCAAGCCCCAGCGGATTCAGAGCTTCGAGATCGAGTCCAGCCAGCCCCTCGCCAGTCCCGAGCCGGTGGACCCTGGCGGGGCGGCCGCGGCGGAGACGGGTACCCTGCAGCCCTTGCAAAGCTTCGAGGGAGAGCCCGGCAAGCTCATCAGTTTTTTTGTCGACGACCTGACCGAGCGCTCGGTCAAATTCTTCGGCTGGGTCATCTCTGCGCTTCAGGAGTTCATGGAGGAAGAGATGGGTCCCCGGGACCAGGTCGGAGTCTTCTCGGCCTCCGGGTCGGTGCGCATTGCCTTTACCGGCGACCGGGAGTTGTTGCGGGATCGAATCGATGATCTGGATGCGGGAAAGCTGAACTTGCTCCGCCCTCTCCGAACCATGTCGGATGTACGTGCCATCAGGATTGTGGAAGGCGATCTCAAGGGTCGAGTGAGCGATACAACGGAATTCGAGGCATGGCGGCAATACAATGAAGTTCAGGCGTCAATCCACAGGCTGCTGGCCAGCCTCCGCCAGCACCTGCGCTACCTCCAGCATTTCCGGGGCAGCAAGTCGCTGGTGTTGTTGTCGGAGGGGTTTGTGCCGGCCCGGCCCATGCGTTGGAGGGTGGATCGGATGGTCGACCAGGCCCTGCGCTCCCGGGTGACCCTCAATGCCGTAGACATCAAGGGGCTGGATACGGCTCCCTTGTCCACGGATATCGCCTTTGGGGATTTCCCCCTGGAAAGGCTCGCGGAAGACACCGGGGGGATCTTCTATCGCGCCAGCAATGACCTTGCGGCAGGCTTTCGGCAGATCAGAGATGCTCAGTCCTTGAGAAAGGCTCCCACGTGGACGGTTCCGAACAGAAGGTGGAGCTCAGTCTGAGCGAATCCAGCTACCGCTCCATGCTCCGGCGCGGATTCATGGCCAAGACGGAGGTGGAGATTCCTGCGGGCCGATACACGGTCAAGGCGGTGGTGAGAGAGAGCAACCAGGCCAGGATGGGATCGCTGCAGCAGGCGCTCGGGATTCCCGTTACGAGGGCCGGCGCGGATGGTCGGGATGTGGCGGCAGCATCGCCTGCAGGCCCGATTTCCACGGCCAGTCTGGAAAGCGGTCCCCTCATGTTGAGCCAGCGGCTCATTCCCCTCGCCGATTTGAGCGCCCTCCAGCAGGAGAGCCTGCTGGCGAGCGACGCCCCGCTCATCTTCAGGGACGTGCAAGTC
>JAPPFQ010000499.1 GCA_028875135.1 Acidobacteriota bacterium | reverse complement strand
AGGCCTTCCGGTGCCAGATAGGGGTGAGGATCTCAAGCAGGTCGGCGCTGGTGACCTCGGCGACCGGCATCTTGCCGATGCGTGGGAAGGCATACCGCCTCAGGCTCGCCATCCACTCGCGCTGGCTACGCCGGCCGCGCCAGCCGTCTCGCTTCTGTTCCAGCACACGCGAGGCAGCTTCGGCGACGGTGGGTATGCGGCGGCAGCAGGTAGCCGTGGGGGTAAGACGGGGCGAAAACCCAGTGGAGGGGTTTCACTGCTTCTCGATCGCGTAGACGTGAGACCGGGTCATGATGTAGAGGGTGCCGTTGGCAACGACGGGGGTGCTGTAGACGGTGTTGCCGAAGTTGGTTTCGTCGATGAGTCTTTTCTGGCGTCCCGCCTCCAGAATGGTGAGGTCACCGTCCTCGTCTCCCAGCATGACCTTGCCGTCGACCACGAAGGGTGAGCCCCAGACAGCCGCCAACATGTCGTGTTCCCAAAGCAATTTGCCGGTCTGCAGGTCCAGAGCGTGAAAGAAGCCGCTGAAATTGGCGGCGTAGAGCAGGCCGTCACGGATGGCCACGGTCGAGATGCTGCGGCGGAAGTCGTGGTGCCAGACGGCCCCGGTTTCCGTGATATCCCCTGACTGGGTGGCGTCGATGGCAAAAAGGTGTCCCACGCCTTCGCCGTGCTCCGGGTCCTGGCCCACCGCGATATAGACCATGTCGTTATGGACGACGGGAGTCCCAATCAGGTTGTTGCGGTCCCCCCTGCCGTTCTTCCATTCCGATTCCTTCGGATTGCAGTCGAACCTCCAGAATTCCTTCCCGGTCTTGGCTTCGAAGGAATAGAGCCAGCCATCACCGCCCGCAAAGATGACCTGGGGCCTGCCCGCGATCTCGCCGTAGGATGGAGAAGACCACTGGCCGTGGAGAACCGCATCCCCGGGAGCCGCGTTCTCCCAGGCCAACTTGCCGCTGTGGCGGTTCAAGGCCAGGAAACTGGGTGCTCTGGGTACGGGAATATTGATATGGCTCTCATCGGTGCCGTTGGAGGTGTTGACGAAAATCAGATCCCCCACCAGCAGCGGTGAGCTGGTGGCCAGGTTGTGCGGGAAGACTCCCAGCTCTTCAATCATGTCGAAGGTCCACACCACGTCCCCGTCGATGGGGGAGGAGTGTTTCTCGTCCTTCACGGGGCCGTCGTTCTCCCCGTCCAAGAACCCTTCGGTGTCCAGGGCCACCACTTCCGCCCGGTTGGAGACATAGTAGAGTCGATCTCCCGACAGCGCCGGCGAGGAGCAAATGCCCTGCTCGGGCCAGTCATTGACTCTGCCGGCAGCCAGTTTTTCGTGGGTCATCTGCCAAAGGAATTTCCCGTCCTTCTCCCGGAAACACATGATGACGCCCCGGTCTCCGGTCTGTTTGGGATTGCGCAGCCGCTGGTTGTTGGTGCCCACAAAGACTTTGCCACCCAATATCGTGGGATTTCCATAGGACTGGGAGCCGATTTCGGCAACCCACTTGATGTTTTTCCCGGTCTTCAGGTCCCATTCGGCCGGTATTCCGGTCGCGTCCGAAACCATGTTCCTGTCGGGCCTGCCTCCCCACATGGGCCAGTCCCCCGCCAGTCCGGAGATTTTGGCTCCGCCCGCCAGCAAGAGAACCACTGCGGCAACGATCTTCAGCTTTGGCAATGACATGCGTTCCTCTCAACTCCTCGACCCGACCGGAGGATCCTCAATGACCGGCCGGAGTGACGGAGACGTTATCGTAGTAGATTTCGGCTGCGGAATAGCCGTAGATGCCCGGGCTGCCCTGGCGGTGAACGATCGGGTCCTCGACCTCGATGGTCCATCCTTCGGGCTCGGGCTCATCGCGCTTCCAGACCTTTCCCCGGATCGTTCCCCCGGCGCCCTCGGGAAGAGTCTCGACCCGAAGCTTCATCCGGTACCACACGTCCGGGTCGACCCGGTAGTCGATGGTCTTGGAGAAGTGTCCCAGCTCCGACAGCCAGCTGCGGATCTGCAGCTTCTGGCGATTGCCCATCATGGCCAGGATGTAGCGCTGGGCGATCAGACCCATGTCCGGAAGACGCCGGCGCTGTTCGGTGGCCATCATCTCTGCCTGAATCTCGTAGCCGGATGTCTTCCAGTCTCCCAGGTATACCATGGTCCGCCAGGAACGAGGGTTGGCGGACAGCTTCTTCAGCACCTTGTTGCCGTCGAGGGAGGTCACCACGAATCGACCCCGGGCGGAATTCCAGCCTGTAGCCACCGTTCCTTCTTCGAGGCGCTCAAAATCTTCCTGGAAGGGAATGGCGGGACGGGAGCTGATGCGGGCCGTTCCCTTCAGGTCGCCGACCTGGGCAGTGATCAGGCCCCCCTGAGGGATATTGCCGTCACTGAGGGTGAGTCGTCCGCCGGCGGAAACCTTCCCCTGGATTCCCTTCAGGGACCACACGGCCTGAGCTGTTTTCTGCCGACCCCGGGCATCCACAACCCGTGCCGTGAAGGTTCTGGAGGCTGCGGGAGAGAGGACGACCTCCCCGGGCTCCACCAATACGCTTCGGGCCGGTCCCTCAAAAGAGTCGGAAGGCCCGGGCTGAGCGTCCCCCCCGGCGGCGGCCATGGAGCTACGGTCTTCGAGTCCGATGCAGTAGAGCATGTTGCGAGTAAACAGATAAATGCGACCATTGGCCACGGCAGGCGAGCCGTTGATGGACACGGCGGAGCCGTCGGCATTGGTGAATCGCTCCAGGTCCAGCTTTTCGGGAGGCTGGTGGCCGCGCAGTCCCAGGATGTGAAACTGCCCGTCAACGTCAGAGACAAAAAGCTTGCCGTCGGCGACAACCGGGGAAGCTCGCTGCATGACCCCCAGGTTGTACTTCCAGAGCTGTTTCCCGGTATCGGCTTGAAAGGCGACCAGGTTGGCGGAGTTGTCCACGTGATAGAGGATGTTGTCGGCCAGGGCCGGCGAGGCATATCCGGCGGTAAATCCGTCCACCTGCCAGACCAACTCGGGCTTGCCGTCAACGATATGAGCGGCGTCCAGGCACACCAGCCGCCCCATGGCCGTGCTGTCGTCGACATTTTCTTCTCCGTGGGAGGCGAAAACCCGACTGCCCTGAACCACCACCGACGAATTGATCCCTCGCTTGCTGAAGGGGAATCCCCAGACCCTTTCGCCGGTCGCCAGGCTGAGTCCATAGACCGAGCCGTCGGCGTTGCCGCCGATCAGCAGGTCCCGGCCGTTGATCCGGCGCACCACCGGGACCGTGTAGGTCGTGTCCTTTGGCGCCTTGCCGGGAGTTGTCAGCCAGACGGTTTCCCCGGTGCGCTTGTCCAGGGCATAAAAACGGTCCCGCGGGATCGCCGTGGAGCCCCAACCGGCGTTCAGGAAATTGACGAACAGCAGGTTGCCGTGCAAGGTTGGAGTCACCGTCCGCCCCCCGTAACCGGATATTCTCCCGACCTCCTCCTTGAGCGATCTCGACCAGACCACCTTGCCGTTTCGGTCGAGGCAGTGCACCATCCCTTCGATTCCGTTGGCGTAGATGTGACCGGTATCGGTATCGGCCGCCAGGCTGGCCCAACCGACCCGGTGGTGCGGGATATCGGTCAGGAACACCTTGTAGCGAAATTCCCAGCGCAAATCGCCCGTCTCGGCGTCGAAGCAGGAAATCTGTTCCTGCCAGTGTGACGGTGTGTCGGGTTCGGCCAGGGTGATGACACAGACCCGTCCGTCCACCACAACCGGCGTCGAGCGGCCCCCGATGGGCCGCTTCCATCTCAGGTTTTCTCCCTCTGGAGACCAGGTCGAGGGAAGCCCGGTTTCCGCCGATACGCCGTCGGAGTTGGGTCCTCGCCACATGGGCCAGTCCGCGGCTCCGCCCGGAACCGGCAGACACACCAGGCTGCTGACGGAGAATGCAAGCCATGCCTTCAGGAATTGTTTTGCCATCCGCATCAAATAGGATCTCCCTTCCTTGGAGAGGGAACAAGTGGTCAGTGATCAGTGGCTGGTGGTCAGCCGTGCCGCTGCCCCAGCGGGCGGATCATAAGAAAGCGAAACAGGTATGTTTCAGGCTCCACAATCCGTCGATCAAATAACTATCCACTGACCACTGGCCACTATTCACTTTTAACCCGATCGCGCCGCCGTCCCATTCATTATCAGGTTAAACGATAAAAAACAACCAGCGCCGTTCACAGTTCGACCTTCCCCGGTCCGTCCAGGAATCTTCCCGGCCTGGCGTCAAGAGAACGTCCGCCTTCGATGACCAGAGTCCCGTTGACGATGACGTACTCAATACCCTCCGCAAACCGATGGGGCTCCTGAAAGGTGGCGGGGCCGGCAACCCGCTCAGCGTCAAAAATGGTGATATCGGCCTTCATGCCCACCTGGAGGAGGCCTCGGTTTCGGAGCCCCAGCTTGGCTGCATTCATGCCTGTCATCTTGTGAACGGCCTCTTCCAGGTCCAGCACCCCTTCCTCCCTCACATACTTTCCCAGAACCCGGGCAAAGGCGCCATATCCATGGGGGCGAGGCACCTCCCCACCCGACGGATCGATGCCGGCAGTGGCGCCGCCGGAGCCGATGGAGACCCAGGGCGCCTGCAGGGCGTTACGCAGGTCCTCCTCGCTCATGAGAGAGTAAAGGACACCAACCGGACCTTCGGTTTCCCGCAAAATATCTACAAGCGCGTCCCCGGGGTTTTGACCCAGTTCAGTCG
>JAPPFQ010000316.1 GCA_028875135.1 Acidobacteriota bacterium | reverse complement strand
GAATGAAGCCCTCCTATCCGCCGGAGGTCGCTTCCTCTCCCGACGTCGCACGAACCGTCGACCGCCGCTGGAGGGAATACTTTCCGAAGTTTGAAGTTTGAAGGTTGAAGTTTGAAGTGAGAAGTTTGAAGGGTGGTTGGCCGGCCCCTCACTCTGTCATGCGGATCATAAGATAAACGAGTCGTCATAGCCTATCGGGAAAAAGAACCATGTCCCGTTAAGCCGTTTTTCTACCTGTTCCTGTATTAACATCGATGCACAGGATGCACAGGATTAGCAGACGGTGAGGTTTCTGCACCGGAAGCCGGCTCGGGCGATGATACGGTGCGGGTTTGCGGATGCCGGGGCTACAGGACAGCGAACTCGTGAATCCAAATCCTGTATATCCTGTGCATCGATGTTAATTTTCCGTTTAAGTCTCCGCCTTCCCGACCTTCGGCAGATTCCTCTCGAGTTTTCTCCAACCCCTTGGTGGCCCTTCGTAGTCCTTCGTGTCCCTTCGTGGGGCGCCTTCGTGGATAACTCTTTTCCAGTGGGGTCAAGTCATCTAAACTATCGGGCGTTGACCACTGGGGGCAGCCCCACACTGCCTTGGCCCGCCTTTCCGGCAGGGCGATGAAAGGAATGAAATGGCCTTATTCCAGAAAAATGGCGGCGTCAGTCCGCAACAGGTGCTTCAAACCCTCAAGAGCATCCGGGACCCCGACCTGCAGGAAGACATCGTCGGATTGAATTTCGTGAAGGACCTTACCGTCAAGGGCTCCAGGGTCGCCTTTACGATCGAATTGGCCAATCCTGCCTGCCCGGACAAGGACCGGATCAAGGCCGAAGCCGAGCGCGTGGTCGGATCGCTCGAGGGAGTCCGCTCGGTCTCGGTGGAAATGAGCTTCAAGGTGACTCGCCGGCAGGGTTCCCAGAGCCAAACCCTGATACCCGGGGTGAGCAACACCATCGCGGTCGCCAGCGGAAAGGGCGGCGTGGGAAAATCCACCGTCGCCGCCAATCTGGCTGCCGCGCTGATGGATTGCGGGGCCCGGGTGGGACTGATGGATGCCGATGTCTACGGACCCAGCCTCCCTACCCTGATGGGCTCCTCGCATACACCTCAGGTGGTCGGAAACCGGATCGTCCCGCCGGTGGTTCACAAGGTCAAGATGATATCCATGGGCTATTTCCTTCCCAAGAACGAGGCCGTCATCTGGAGAGGCCCCATGCTGCACAAGATGATTCACCAGTTTCTGGGAGAGGTGGAATGGGGGGACCTGGACTACCTGGTAATCGACCTGCCGCCCGGCACCGGCGACATTCAGCTCAGTCTGTGCCAGACCATCCCCCTGACGGGCGCCGTCATCGTCTCCACCCCTCAGGACCTTGCCCTCAAAGTGGCCTCCAAAGCCATCGCCATGTTCAAGAAACTCAATACGCCCATCCTGGGGGTGGTCGAAAACATGAGCTTCTACACCTGCGCTCACTGTGGGCGCCGTGACGATATTTTCGGTCACGGGGGCGCCAGCCAGGCCAGCCGTGAGATGGGCTTTCCTTTCCTGGGCGAGATTCCCCTGAGCAGCGAGATCCGGTTTGCCAGCGACAGCGGCGAACCCACGGTACTGGGTCGCAGTTCCTGCCGCGAAGCCTTCCAGGCCATTGCCGGTGCGGTGGCCGCACGGGTCAGCATCGCCAACCACGCCGCCGTTCAGACTCCGACCATCGAGGTCTGACAGTGGTTCCTGTTTCCATCAAGCTCTCGGCGCCCGGCGGCGTGGCCGTCAGGTGGAGCGACGGGCATGCCGCCACCTACTCCTACGCCTACCTCCGCCTGCGATGCCCCTGCGCCATCTGCCGCGACACTCCCCCCGTGGTCAAGACCGAGCCCGATCCCTTTCCGATCCTCGGGAAGGGCCCTATCGCAGCCACCGGGGCGACTCCCATCGGCCACTACGCCATCCAGTTCCAGTGGAATGACGGGCATGCCGACGGAATCTACTCCTATTCCTATTTGCGGGAGATTTGCCCCTGCGAAGAGTGTCGGGGCGGTAGGACCTGACCGGCATTTCGCCTCGCCCGGGTGCACTCGTTGACCGTGTCGGGTCGCAACATCGAACCCGCCAACCCGCGGATTGCTTTCGAGCAGGGTTTACAGGCTGACGGCCTCTGGGTATTCCGGATTCAAGAGGGGTTTGCTTCAGGCCGAATCGGTGGCCACTCCGATGACCTTGAAAGCAACGTTACGGTGGCCGCGCTTGACCCGATAGACAAAGAAGTCTTTCCGGTCAATGGTGAAGACCGTCTGAAGATTGTGATTTTCAGCCATGCTGACCAGTGAGGCGTCGGCAAGATCCATGGGAACATCCGAGTACTGTGCCATGAGCTCAAAGACACGCAGGAGACTTCGCGTGTCCAGGAACAAAACGACCAGCCCGCCTGCAGCCACAAAATCCATGAGTCTTTCTGTTGCGATACTGTTTGGTTGCAACAGATGAAAAGCCTCGGTCAAAACCGGCACGGTTGTGGCGATAGGTTCACCAATGGTCTTCAGTACCTGGACGCAACTGCCATGGGCGCTGTCAGCGGGGTCGAACAGTGCTACCAGCGGACCCGTGTCGACCAGAATCATCGTTGGAGTTTCTTCCTTATCGCCGAGGCTATGGCCGCTTTAGCATGCTTGCCTTCTGAAAGTGCATCTCCTCCCTGCCCCAGGTCGAGCCGGCGAAAGATTTCGTAAGGCGTCCGGGATGCCTCGTCTTGAGTAGAGGCTGCGTATGCCTCGATGCCGCGCTTGAGAACTTCCGAGATCGACAGGCCCGTGCGCTCGCGCAAGACTTGCAAGGTCGATTCGGCAGCTTGGTCGAGTCTCACTGTTCGGGTGGCCATGGGAAATCATCCTGAGGTTTGTAATACGTATCTTAATACACTCCGGGTCGGCGATCAACACGCGCAATGACTTGAGACACTTTCGGGTAATTTTGGAGGGAACCTGCGGCAGGGGACCGGATGGTCAGGACGGAGACAAAGCGATTTTCATTTCTCACGCGAGGTGGAGTAGCGGTTCGCCACGTTCCCTCAGGCGAAAGCCTCTTCGATCACTTGTCCGCCGTTGATGGTGGCTCGCTCCGACCTGCCGTTGTGCAGATAGGTCAGGTTGAGGTGGTTCAGGCCCAGGGCATGCAGGATGGTGGCGTGAATGTCGTGGACATGGCACGGTCGCTCAGCCGCCCGAAGTCCAATTTCGTCCGTGCTTCCTATCACCTGTCCGCCCTTGATTCCGGCGCCGGCCATCCAGACTGTAAATCCCCAGGGATTGTGATCTCGACCGTTGCCCCTTTCGTTGAAGGGAGTCCGTCCGAACTCACCTCCCCACACCACCAGCGTCTCCTCGAGCAAGCCGCGAGCCTTCAAGTCAGCCAACAGTCCGGCAATGGGCCTGTCGGTGGACCGGGTCATCTTCGAGTGGTTGCCTTCCAGGTCTTCGTGGGCGTCCCAGCCTTGACCGCTGCCCGAGTAACACTGAACAAATCGCACCCCCCTCTCGACCAATCGACGGGCCAGGAGACAGTTTCGGCCAAAGGTCGCCGTACTTTCATCGTCCAGGCCGTATAGCCTCCGGGTTGCCTCGGATTCCCGGCTCAAATCGATGGCCTCAGGGGCAGCCGATTGCATCCGATAGGCCAACTCGTAGGAATTCAAACGGGCCTCCAGTTCAGTGTCCTCAGCCTTGTCCTTCGCATAGAACCTGTTGAGGGCCCTCAGGTAGTCCAGCTTGCTGCGCTGCTGTCCGTCGGTGATCCCTTCAGGAGATTTCAGGTGGAAAATGGGTGATCCCTCCCTGCGGAATAAAGTGCCTTGGTAGGAAGCCGGCAGAAACCCGGAACTCCAATTCTTGGGGCCGCCCACCACCTGTTTGACCTCCCTGAGTACGACAAAGGCCGGGAGGTTCCGGTTGGCGCTTCCCAGACCATAGCTGGTCCAGGCGCCCAGCGAGGGCCGACCGGCCAGGATCGAACCCGTATTCATTTGACAGAGCGCACCCACGTGGTTGATACCCTCCTGGTGGCAGGATCGGAACACCGCAATGTCGTCGACGTGCCGGGCCATTTGGGTGTACCAATCGGACACCCAGAGTCCCCCTTCCCCGTACTGCTTCCAACTGCGCTTGGAAGGCATCAAGGTGTTGTTCGCCACACCCTTGTTGGCCGTGAAGGGACGGGCAAAAGACTCCGGCATCGGTTGTCCGGCCAGCCGATCCAACTCCGGCTTGGGATCGAACAGGTCGACGTGGCTCGGCCCCCCTTCCATAAATAGCCAGATGACCGATCGGGCCTTGCCAGGGTGGTGGGGTTGCCTGGCAGACAACAAGCCGTTGCCTGCATCTGCTGCCGCATGGGCGAAGAACCCATCCTGGTTAAGAAGATAGATCAAGGCAAGGGAACCGAAACCGCTGCCCGCCCGGCACAGAAAATCACGGCGGGAGGCCAAGGGCAGAATGTGAGGTTCCTTTTCAACCATTTCGAGCTCCTGAAACGGGGTAACGGTGGCGTTGGCCATCCGCCCACCCCACGGGGGTGTGTTCGCTGCGGCTAATTCCGATAGGTGAACTCGTTGGAGCTGATGATCATGTGGCAAAAATCGACCAGTGCCGCCGCCTCTACCGGATCGACGTTATAGGGACGCATCAAGGGCAATACCAGCTTTTCCCCCTCTGCGGCATGCTCTGCGATGACC
>JAPPFQ010000245.1 GCA_028875135.1 Acidobacteriota bacterium | reverse complement strand
GGGAAATGCTGCGCCGGACCGACTCCAGGTGCTTCACGGAACCCTGAAAATGGTTTTCTTCCGTCAGAACGGAGATGGCTGCAGCCCCATGGGATTCATAGTCCACGGCGATTTCAATAGGCTCGAAGGGATCTCTCAACAGCCCCCGGGAAGGAGAGGCCCTCTTCATTTCCGCAATGCAACTGACCGGGCCCGTGCGCCTCAAGGCATGGTAAAGGGAACGAGGCCCCATCCCCGGGTCCCGCCGTCTTGCCAGGGCCTGCTCCTCGGACAAGGGCCGGTTTCTCTTGAGCTGCTGGACCTGTCGTTGGCGGGCCTTGACGATTTCAGTCAAGACGTTTCCGGGCATCGGTTTCCTCTCAGGTGTCCTGTCTCGGAAGCAGGATTACCCTCTCCGCATTTCTCACCGGCTCAATCCGGGGCCTGAATCCGGCGGTTGGAACACTCCACCAACCCTTCCAGTCTTGCCAGCGCCCACCCATGATCCAGGGATTGCCGGACCACCTCCACCGCGGCCTGAAGCGAATCCGCGCGCCCCGACACGTAAACGCCGGCGGCAGCGTTCAGGAGCACGATATCCCGTTGGCCTTCCGTGCACTCTCCCTCCAGAACCCCCCGCAGGATCCGGGCGTTCTCCGCAGCCTCCCCGCCCTGAACCTGGTCCAGGGACCGGCTCTGGAATCCCAGGTCCCCAGGCTGCAGCCTGTCGGTCCGAATGGCGCCGCCCTTGAGCTCGGTGACCCGTGTCGGCCCCGCTATCGAGATCTCGTCCAGACCGTCCTCAGCCGAGAAGATGAGAGCGTGCTCGCACCCGAGAGAATTCAACACCTGGGCGAACACCTCGGTGAGATGGGGAGCAAACACCCCGATGATCTGCCGCCGGGCTCCGGCCGGATTGAGCAGGGGACCCAACAGGTTGAAGATGGTCCGCATGGCCAGATTGCGCCGCAACGGCGCCACAACCTTCATGGCCTGATGAAAGACCGGAGCGAACAGAAAGGTAATGCCACAGGTCTCCAGGCTGTGCTTCAGGACCTCCTGGGGAGCATCGATCCTGACACCCAACTGGGCCAGCACATCCGCGCTGCCGCACTTGCCTGAAATCGCCCGGTTTCCGTGCTTGGCCACCGGCACGCCCGCCCCGGCAATGACGAATGCGGCCGCAGTGGAAATATTGAAAGTACCGGCTCCATCGCCGCCGGTCCCGGCCGTATCCACCAGGCCCTGCTGCCGATGGTCAAGGGCCACGGCCACTCGCCGCATCCCTCGGGCGAAACCGGCGATTTCCGAGGCGACCTCTCCCTTCACCGCCAATCCGGCCAGAAGGGCCGCCACCTGCACCTCACTGAGCTGCCCGTCCAGAATGGCGGCGATCAACTGCTCGGATTGGCCCTCATCCAGGGAATTCCCGCCCTGAAATTTTCGGATTGCCTCCTGGTAAAGCGCTATTGCAGTCATGAATTCTCAAAGCCTCAAGAAGTTATCGAGCAATTGCTTGCCATAAGTAGTCAAAACCGATTCCGGATGGAACTGAACCCCCTCGACCAGGAACTCGCGGTGGCGAAGACCCATGATCAGGCCGTCGGCAGACGATGCGGAGATCTCCAGACATGGAGGCAGACTCTCCTTCTCGACCATGAGGGAGTGGTAACGGGTGGCCGGGAAGCCATCGGGAAGGCCTTGGAAGATGGTCTTGCAATCGTGGTGGATCTGGCTGATCTTGCCGTGCATCAGGTAGGGGGCCGGAATGACTTTCCCTCCAAACGCCTGGCCGATGGCCTGATGCCCGAGGCAGACACCCAGAATCGGAACCCTTCCGGCGAAGCGGTCGATGAGTTCCAGCGTCACACCGGCATTGTCGGGAACGCCGGGTCCGGGCGAAATGACGATCTTCCGGGGCATGCTGGACTCCACCCCCGCAACATCGATGTGATCGTTTCGGTAAACCACGATCTCTGCCCCCAGTTCCCCCAGATACTGCACCAGGTTGTAGGTAAAGGAATCGTAGTTGTCGATGACCAGAATCATGGCATTGTCCGACTTCGCCTGGCTGACCGATCCTTTTCCCGGAAGACCCGGCAACCACAAGGGTTGCCCCTACAGTCCTTTCCCCGCCAACTCGAGAGCCTTGAGAAGGGCCTGGGCCTTGTTGAGGGTCTCCTGAAACTCCCTCTCGGGAACCGAATCGGCCACGATTCCCGCCCCCGCCTGGACATAGGCCTTGCCCTCCTTCACTACCAGGGTCCGAATGGAGATGCAGGAATCCAGGTTGCCGGAGAAGTCCAGGTAGAGGATGGCCCCGGCGTAGACACTCCGCAGGCTGGGCTCCAATTCGTCGATGATCTCCATGGACCGCACTTTGGGGGCGCCGGTCACGGTGCCGGCCGGGAAGCAGGCCATCAATGCATCGAAGCGGTCCAATCCGGGGCGAAGTCGACCGCGCAAGGTGGACACCAGGTGCATGACGTGGGAGTAGCGCTCCACGAACATCAAATCCACCAGTTCCACGCTGCCGTACTCGCAAACCTTGCCCAGATCGTTTCGGCCCAGGTCTACCAGCATGATGTGTTCGGCCCGCTCCTTGGCGTCGCCCTTGAGTTCCTCCGCCAGGAGTGCATCCTCGTCGTCATGGCGGCCCCGCGGGCGTGTCCCCGCGATGGGACGGTAAAAGGCCTTCCCTTCCGAGATCTTGACCAGCCGTTCGGGAGAGGAGCCAATCACCGAGAAACCGTTGAGGTGCAGGTAGAACATGTATGGCGACGGATTCACCGTTCGGAGCGCGCGATAGATGGTGAAGGGATCGGCTTCCACCTCCACCGTGAACCGTTGCGAGAGAACCACCTGGAAGATATCCCCTGCCTTGATGTATTCCTTGGCCCGCCGAACGGCCTCGAGAAACCCGTCCTTGGTGAAATTCGACCGCACCTGGAGGGAGCCCTGGTTGGAGGAAGGAGCGGCAGGGGCAGGCCGGGCTCGATTCAACCGGTCTTCCAGGGCCTCGATTTCCGAGAGGGCCTTGCGGTACTTGACTTCCAGCGGCTCGGATCCTTCCTCGGTGAAGACGTTGGCGATAATCAGGATCTGCTGGCGAACATGGTCGAAGGCCAGGATGTTGGAGAAGTACATCAGGACCGATTCGTCCAGATTCAGCTCGTCCTGCCCGGAATGTGGAATGTTCTCGATCCAGCGAACGGTGTCATAGGCAAAATACCCCACCGCTCCTCCGGTGAAGGGGGGCAATCCCGGAACCCTGACGGTGCGGTAGCCGCCGGTGGTCTTCCGCATGACCTCCAGCAGGCGACCCTTCCGTTGCTCCACCTCGCCGTTCCGCTTGATCTCAACCGTCTCTCCTCTGGAAGAGAAGGTGAGATAGGGATTGCACCCCAGAAAGGAGTAGCGCGCAATCTTCTCGCCCCCCTCCACGCTCTCCAGCAGGAAGGCGCTGGTGGTGGAATCCTGAATCTTGAGAAACGCCAGCACCGGCGTCAGCAGGTCCGCCGTGACCGCCTTGTAGACGGGGACGACGTTGCCCTGCCTGCAATAGGCGGTGAACTGGTTGTAATCGGGTTCGATCATGGATGAAGGAGATCGGGAGGGGTGCTTCCCCGAGGGCGGCCCGGGAGGAGCCGGGGCGTCCTTGTCCCCTCTCTGATGGATTTTCCGTTCGTGGCTGCCTACCTGGGATGTGACCGTCATTTCTGCTCGGGCGAAGCGGATGGCCCTTTCCTGGATCTTCTGTCGAGCTCGCCCAGCACCTCTTCGAACTCAACCTCTTCGTTGGCCAGCAACACCAGCAGGTGGTAGAAAAGGTCGGCGCTCTCCGCCGTCAACTCCTTCCTGGACCGGTTCTTGGCCGCGATGATGGTCTCGGCGGACTCCTCCCCGATCTTCTTGAGAATCTTGTCCTGTCCCTGGGCAAAGAGATAGCTGGTGTAGGACCCTTCGGGACGGTGCTTGCGGCGGTCCTTGATGGTCCTGATCAGTCGGTCCATCGTTTCCGGGAACCGGCCCGGCCGCGTTTCTTCGCCTGGGGCAGCCGAATAGAGCCGGTGGTGAAAGCAGGTCTGAGCCCCGGTGTGGCAGGCCGGGCCCCTGGGGTGAACCAGCAGCAGCAGCGCATCTCCGTCGCAGTCCATGTGTATCTCGGTGATCTTCTGGGTGTTTCCGGAGGTCTCGCCCTTGTGCCAGATCTCCTGGCGGCTGCGACTCCAGAACCAGGTCTCGCCTCGGGTCAGCGACAGCCTGGCCGTTTCCCGATTCATGTAGGCCACCGTCAGGATCTGCCGGGTGGAGGCATCCTGCACGATGGCCGGGATCAGACCGTCGGCGTCGAATTTCATCCGGGAGACGATCTCCTCGGCCTGGCTGGGTGACATGACTTCTTCCCGAATGCTCATCTAACCACTACTCCACGCGCCCTGAGATAATCCTTGGCCTGCTGGAGGGTGTGGGTGCCGAAGTGAAAGATGGAAGCCGCCAGGGCGGCGTGGGCGCCACCCTGGGTCAGGCCCTGAAAGAGGTGTTCCAGAGTCCCCACTCCTCCCGACGCGATCACGGGAATGCCTACCCGGGAGGTCACGGCTTGCAGCAACTCCAGGTCATAGCCCACCTGGGTGCCATCCCGGTCCATGCTGGTCAGCAGGATCTCGCCGGCCCCGAGGGATTCCGCCTGCCGGGCCCAGTCCAGGGCATCCAGGCCGGTGGGCGTCCGGCCGCCATGGATAT
>JAPPFQ010000260.1 GCA_028875135.1 Acidobacteriota bacterium | reverse complement strand
ATGCTCCTCTATTCCGCCCGAGAGGCTGCAATCCGGTCAGTCTATCCCAACCCTCCCGACGGTTGCCAGGATGGGGGTGTGGGTCACATCTAGATCCACACGATGGCGGTCTGAAATAGAGAAAGAGCCCGACTTGACCTCTGGTGACATATTTGCCACCATATCCCATGCAAAGCAGAAATACCCGTCCGATCTCTTGGATCAAGGCGGCCCGCAAGGCGTTCGACGGCTTCCCCAAAGGGGCGCAGGATGAGATCTTGCGGGCGCTGACGGTCGCGGCCGAAGGCCGCAAGGCCGACACCGCCAAGCCGCTGAAGGGTCTCGGATCCGGCGTATTTGAGGTGGCGCTCAAGTACCGTACCGACGCGTACCGGACGGTCTACGCTCTGCAATTCAAGGAGCGGATTTGGGTTGTACACGCCTTCCAAAAGAAGGCAAGGCAGGGCACCAAGACCGCGAAGCAGGATATCGATCTCATCCGCGACCGGCTCAACCGCTTGAAGAAGGAGTTACGGCAATGACCAAGACAGACGACGATCTTGAGTTGGTGCACGGCAGCGGCAATGTCTTTCGTGACTTCGGCCGCGCTGACGCCGACGTACAGCAGACCAAGGCGCTTCTAGCCGCCAGAATCATCGGTATTCTTGACGAAGAAGGGCTTTCGACGCGCAAGGCCGAGAACCGCACCGGTGTCAGTCACGCGGACTTTACCCGTATTCGCAACGTGCAGCTCGACCGTTTCACCATTGACCGTCTGATGACCGTGCTCTACAAGCTCGGCCAGCACGTAGACGTGCAGATCCACGTTCACCCGCGCATGGCTGCTGAAAAAGCACGGGTATCGGCGTGAGTTGTCTACCGTTCGCACAGCCGATCCAGGGCCTCGAGGTTGCAGTCCCAGGACGGAGTCCCTGTGAGCGAAGCAACCGCACGGACATAGGGCAACAATCGAATCGAAGCTGTCTTGGGCCTTTCTTTGCCAACAGAGGCCTGCCCCTCTCCCTCCAATCCTTGAAGGACGCCGGGCTTTCGATTAGACTGCCGTGGCGGACGCGGAACCGGCGAGCCGAGGTCAGCAGGATCGGTCACAGACCCATCTGAAGCGAGCGGAGGTTGAACCATGGGGCACAAGTATTCGGTGATTCTATGCACGCTGGCGTCCACCGGCGGCAATGTCTGGGAGAAGCCCCGAGAGGTGTTGGAAGCGGTGGCCGAAGCGGGCTATGACGGGGTGGATCTGGATGCCGAGCCGGACCGCATCGAGGCCAGTCTGTTCAACGAGGTGAGGGAAATGGCCTTCTCGCTGGGCCTGAAAGTTCCTGCCCTGATCGGCGCCTGGGCGCCCTGGCACGCGGGGGAGGTCCGGGACCTGGCCTCCACAGACGAAACGGAGAGGCGTCACGGCGTGGACTATGCCAAGAAGAGCGTGGACCTGGCGGCCACCTTCGAGGAACCTCCCGTCTTCGAGATCGTGGCCTCGCCGGGGCAGGCCGAGTACCCGGTGACCAAGACGCCGATCCACCTGCTGCGGGCCAACTTCATCGAGTCTACCCGGGAAATCACCGATTACGCGGCCGAGCGGAACGTCGATATCGCCATCGAGCCCATCAATCGCTTCGAAGGGTACGCCGGCTTCCTCAACAGCCTGGTTGAAGGCAAGGGAATCGTGGACGAGATCGACGCCCCCAACCTGGGGGTCCTGGCCGATTTCTTCCACGTGAACATGGAAGACGGCCCCTTGAACGACGCCCTGCGGGCGGCCGGCGACCGGCTCATGCACATCCACCTGGCCGACAACAACCGGCAGACTCCCGGGACCGGTCACATCGACTTTCTGGACGTGGTGCGGACTCTCAACGCCATGAACTTCTCCGGCTACATTTCACTCGACAGCGTTCCCTGCAAGCCCGACTGGAGGACCGCTCTCACCGGCACCATCGACTTCATGAAGCAGATGGAGAAAATGGCGGCCTTGCAGGAGAGAATCGCCAAGGCCGGCTGAAGATCCAGGAGACCCCATGTCCCCCAATGCGCGCCACTCGCCGGAAGTGTTCCAGGCCCTGCGAGCCTTCGATACGGCCACGGTTTCCAACGCCATCGAAAAGCTGGCCCTGCGGGACCGGGTCACCGGCTTCGCCTCCAACCGGATCGCCTGCCAGTTTCCCCATCTCGAACCCATGGTCGGCTACGCGGTCACGGCGACGGCCGACAGCACCACTCCGGGGGACCGCAGACCGCCTCGGGTGGACGAGTTGCTGGAAGTCCTGGAGGCTGCTCCCCGGCCCATGGTGATGGTGATCCAGCACAACGGCCACGAACGCGAGCGCTGCTGTCTCATCGGCGACATGTTCTGCTGCGTTCTGGACAAGCTGGGCTGCGTCGGCATCGTTACCGACGTCAACGCTCGGGACAAGAGCGGAATTGCCCGCAGGACTCCCGAGTTCCAGATTTTCTCCGCCGGTTGGGTGGCTTCCCACGGGTATCCGGCCTACCTCAGCTTCAACACCGCGGTGACCGTGGCCGGCCTCACCATCCACCCCGGCGATCTGCTGCACGGAGACGAGAGCGGCCTGATCACCATCCCGGAGGAGGCCGTTGATTCCCTGGCGGACGCGGCCCGGCAGGTGCAGGAAGAGGAGGCGGAGTTCTTCGACCTGGTGGAAAACCGCTTCAGCCTGGATGCATTGAAACGGCGCATGCGACCCGACAAAGCCTGAGCCGGCCAGCTTGCCGCACCACAACCTCATCCCCCCATGAGTAACGATTCTCCTGTCAGAAACGCGCCGGTGAGGCCCTGGCCCATGCTGCTTGCCGTGGGACCGGGGATCGTGCTGGCGGCCGGAGTGATCGGCTCGGGCGAGCTGATCAACACGCCGCTGCAGGCGGCCCGGTTCGGCTTCGTGCTGCTGTGGGCGGTGCTGCTCTCCTGCATGATCAAGTACTTTCTGCAGGTCGAGGTGGGCCGCTATTGCCTGGTCCACAACCGGACCGTCTTCCAGGCCCTGAGCCCCTTCCCCGGCCCCCGCTTGCGGAACACCTCCTGGCTGGTGTGGGCCTTCATGCTGGGATGGCTGCTGGCCCAGGTGGGCTCCTCGGGGCTGGTTGGTGCCATGGCGGGCCTGATGCACGGGATCCGGCCGCTCTCCTCCGACCCCATCGGGTCGGTTCAAATCTGGGCGGTGATTGTGGTCGCCGGGGTCCAACTGCTGCTCTGGCGAGGCATCTACGGGCGGCTGGAGAAGATGTTGATCGCCCTGGCCCTGCTGCTGAGCGTCTCGGCGCTGTTGGGCCTGGTCATGCTTCAGGGCACGCCCTTTCGGGTGAGCGGAGCCGACCTGTGGTCAGGACTGGGCTTCTCCCTGGGAGATACCGACGTTCGCCTGGCGGCCTTTGCCGTCATCAGCCTCATCGGCGCCCTGGGGGTCTCCGGTTCGGAACTGGTGGTCTATCCCTACTGGGTGCTGGAGAAGGGCTACGGCAGGCACCTGGGGCCACGGGATTCCGAGGGATGGGTGGAAAGGGCCCGGGGCTGGATCCGAATGCTCAAGGTGGATGCCGGCCTGGCCACCCTGCTGGCCACGGTGGTGACGGCGGCCTACTTCATCCTGGGGGCGGCCATTCTCTTTCCCCTGGGCATGACGCCGGCCGGCATCGGGGTGGTCGACCAGATTTCCTCCATCTTTACCGAAAGCTACGGCCCCTGGTCCAAGAGCATCTTCCTGGTCAGCGCCATGGCCACCCTGCTCTCCACCCTGCTGGCTGCCACGGCCGTCAACGGGCGGATCATTACCGATTTCCTGTGCAGTCTGGGGCTGGTCGACCGAAGCCGTCCGCAGGACGTGCGTCGATCTCAGCAGGTGGTCCAGACCGCCTTTCTGGTTTCGGTGCTCACCCTCTACCTGCTGGTCCCGACGCGGCCCGCCCTGATGGTGCTGGTCAGCCACTACATCATCGGCGTGCTGGGCACGCCGCTGGCCACCATCGCCATCTGCTGGCTGGCCTTCCGCACCGAGCGATCTCTGCGAATGAGCCGGCCGGTGGCCGTGCTGCTGCTGGCCTCGGCCGGGGTGATCATGGGGTGCGTGGTCTTTGGACTGGCCGTTCAGGCCGGCTTGATCCGGTAGGCCGCCGGGGCCGTTGTTTTCTCGTTCCATTTTGTGAGATAGGACACTAGCGTGATCATTCGAACGGCGGAGGCTCTCCGCCAACTCACTTCCCGAATCCTGTCAGCCGCCGGCGCCGACCGGTCCAACGCCGAAGAGGTTGCCGAGCACCTGGTGCTGGCCAACCTCAAGGGGGTCGACACCCACGGCATCTGGCACATCCCCGGCTACGTGAAGGCCATCCGGGCCGGTCAGCTCGCCGCCGCGCAAAAGCCCGGGATTCTCGAGGAAAAGCCCAACACGGCCCTGATCTCCGGTCATTGGACCTTCGGGCAGGTGGCGGCCCGGTTCGCCATGGAAACCGCCATCCGCAAAGCCGGCCGGGAACAGGTGGCCCTGGTGGGCCTGGTCCAGGCCCACCACATCGGACGCCTGGGCCACTACGCGGAAATGGCTGCCGCCGAGAAGATGATCTCCATGGTCTGGGTGGGAGGTTTCAGCCAGAACCAGCCCAAGGTGATGCCCTACGGAGGCAGCCGCAGATTGCTGCACACCAATCCCATCGCCCTGGGAATCCCCGCGGGGGACGAACCGCCCATGGTGGCCGACTTCGCCACATCGGCCATCTCAG
>JAPPFQ010000292.1 GCA_028875135.1 Acidobacteriota bacterium | reverse complement strand
AGAGGAGGTGAAGTTCCTGCAAGGGAAGCCGGCTTGGGTGATAATCCGGCCCGGGTTCGTGGATGCCCAGGACTACAAGCTAACCGTTTCCCGAAAAATCCTGTGCATCGATGTTAACCATTTTTTTTGGCTGTGCGTGCCGTTGAAGCAGACCCGTCTCGCTTCGCGTCTCTTCGTGGATCACTCTTTTTTCGTTTGTTTCAGGTGCGTTCCCGAGACGGTGCTGCGTTCACGTTCGCGCTCATCAGTCGAAAGGGGGGAGACGCGAAGACGCCGCTGACATGTGAGCCGGTGGGCCGAGGGTCGTGCCGGAACCGCGTACCGACGTCAAGTGGGACAGATGAGCGCCATCCCTTCCCAGGGCGCGCCGCAGGAACCCCACCGCCCGCCCAATGGCGCCCGTCAGGGCGAACAACTGGTGTCCTCCACCCTCGTAGATGAAGGCCTCGAACCCGGGAGGTTCGCGTCCCAGGGACTCCATGGCGCGGATCATCGAGTACGCCTGGGTGACGGCCACAGTCTCGTCGGAATCGCCGTGGTGTAGCTGGAGGGCCGGCAGGTCTTCGGCGAACAGGACGGAGGAGCGGCGCGCCAGCTCCAGGCGCACGTCGGCCATTTCGATCTCGCCTCTCATGTAGGGCTGAACAAAGGCGGAGTCCATGAAGGCCACGCCCGGGAGCTCCCGCGGACGCCCCAGGGCCGCCTCGCGCACGATCTGCCGCACCCAGCCGTCGAAGAAGTCTGTGGGACCGAAGAAGGCGACGATGTTCCCGATGCTCTCGTCGCGGATGCCGGCCAGCATGGCGACGCCCGCTCCACGACTTGCGCCGATGATGCTCACGCCTTCGGACTTCGCCTGGGGAGTCAGCTCCAGGGCCACGTTCAGGAGCGCCAGGGCGTCGTCCACATCGTAGTCCCAGGGGCTGGCGGGTCCGGTCGAGATCCACACGCTGTCGCCAACCTCGAGCCGTTCGCTGCGAAAGGAGGGGATCACGTAGACGAAGCGGTCTCGCAGCTCGCCCAGGAAGTGTCCGATGATATCGACATCGCCCACGTCGACACCGCTGTCGCCGCCGTGCAGGTACATCAGGACGGGCAGGGCGCCGGGCGCCGCGGAGTCGGGCGCAAGGATGGCGCCGTAGTGGCGCGTCTCCCCGACCCGGTGCGACACCACGCGCAGGGTCGCCGGGGTGTCGCCCAGGGGGATGGGACTTGGTGAATTCGACCAACGCGTCGACCGGAGAGATGTCGCGCACGGCCCAGTCTGCACGAACGGCCTGGATCTCCGCGGCGGCCGGCGCGGCAAAAATGTTGTCGAGTTCGACCTCGAGGTCGATGGCGTCGACGTTGACAGCCGTGACGGCCAGGCCCGCGGCGATCATGAGCGTCTGGGTGCCGGCCTCGGAGCCCATAGTCCACTCCACCGACACCTCGCCGTTCCGGTCCGTGGCTGCGGTCGAGGGATCCACCCGGCCGCTTCCCGGCGCCGGCAGGAAGTTCACGGTCACCCCGGCAACAGGCTGACCCGAGGTGTCGAGAACGCGAACAACGAGGGGCCTGTCGAGGGTGCGCCCGGTGAAGGCGCGTTGTCCTCCGCCTGCTGCAATGCGAATCTCGTACGCCGACTCTCCCGATACCGGATCGGCCGGGACGCTGACCCGATCGCATTCCGTCAGGGCGGGCTGCCGGTCCGCACCTGTCACCGTGAAGGGGCAGGGCGCCGCACTCGTGGACGACCCCGTCACCGACCGCGGGGGGCGATGGCCGCCGCTGAGGGCGCCTCCGTCCGGGACCCGAATCGTGGGCAGCACCGAGAGTGAAGGGGTCCGCTTTCCGAAACGCAGCCCGAGCGGAGCGAAGGGGGAATCGTCCGCGCTTCGCAGAAACAGGAGGCCGCGAAAGTATTCCGGCAACCCCCTGTCGACTCCTTCCACTGCGAACCATTCCGGGAGCGCGCGCGCCGCCTGGTGGAAATCCCCCCAGTGGACGAACCCGCCGTTCAAGGGGTCGATCCCCTCATCGTCGCGAAGGCGAAGCTCGAGGCGGGAAGCGGCATCCGGCTTGAACACCGCGAATCCGGTTCCGGCTCTCGTCGATTCCTCCACGAACAGGGCGAATTCCGTCCCCAACCGGACGGGCTCGACGCCGACTTCGATTCGAGATTCGGCGTGCCGAAAGGTCAACAGCCCACTGACCGTGGCCGACTCGGTCTCGACCTGGATCCAGCCTCGCCGAACAGCTCCCGAACCGGCGCTTTTCAAGACTCGACTGCCCAGCGACGGAATCTCCAACGTCATTTCGGAATCGAACAGATCCAGGACCGGCCGTGCGTCCGGGTTGTAGACTTCCACCCGGACTTCGGCGGCGGCGTCCGGGTCGACGTTGCCGAGGATCAACTGCACCGACCATCCCCCTCCATCCAGGTAATCCGGGAAGTACAGAATCGTCGGTTCCTGTTTCCGCGCTTGCGCGGCGATCGAGTCATCCGCCGGGCGGCGGACCTTCTCCGGCCCGGGCGGGTCGGTTTGCGCGTGCGACAGGACGACGAACAGGCACAGGGCAACAAGCGAACTCGAGAATGAGCTGAGCGGACGACTGATCATGAGGACTCCTGTTCCGGACTCGACCGATCTGAGATACTTCCACGCCCGGAGCCTTCCTCACAAGCTGAAAGACCTGCGCCACCCGGGAGAACCCGAATTTCGAGCCGGACCCCGGGAAACATCGAGAATAATGCCCCGGGCCAGAGCCCGGGGGGAGCCATTGGGAATCGGCGGCAATTTTTTGGTATATTGTTCGCCATTTTCAGGAGCGGCCATGGCATTCCCCAAAGTGGTGCGGGTGAAGCAGCGGTTCCATTCCACACGGGTGGATGACATTCCGGCGAGGGTGGCCCGGGAAGTCGGCCGGCTCGACCTGAGCGAACGCCTGAACCCGGGCGACAGCGTGGCCGTCACCGCCGGCAGCCGGGGCGTGGCCAACATCGCCGCCGTCACCCGCAGCCTGGCGGAGGAGCTGAAGAAGCGGGGCGCGCGCCCCTTCATCGTTCCCGCCATGGGAAGCCACGGGGGCGGGACGGCCGAGGGCCAACGGGGCGTGCTGGAGCGCTACGGCATCACCGAGGCCACCATGGGGGTACCCGTCCGGGCCACCATGGAGACTCTTCCCATCGGAGAGACCCGGGACGGGATCCCGGTGGTGCTGGACAGGAATGCGCTGGAAGCCGACCACATCGCCGTGGTCAACCGCATCAAGCCCCACACCGACTTCGACGCCGAGATCGAGAGCGGCCTCACCAAGATGCTGGCCATCGGACTGGGGAAGCACCAGGGCGCAATCCGCTATCACCGCGCCAACAAGCGCTACGGCTACTATCGGGTGCTGACCGGGGTGGCCGAGGTGGTGAGGCGGCGCTGCAGCATTCTGCTGGGGTTGGGGATCGTGGAGAACGGCTACGATCAGACAGGGGTCATCGAGGCCATGACCTCGGGCGAACTGTTCGAGGTCGAGAAGCGCCTGCTGAAAGTGGCCAAGTCCTGGCTGGCCCGCATTCCCTTCGACCGGGGGGACCTGCTCCTGGTGGACGAGATGGGGAAGAACGTCAGCGGCACCGGCATGGATACCAACGTCATCGGCAGGAGGGCCGGCTCGGGCAAGCCCTTTGCCGGCGCTCCCCGCTTCTCGCGCATCGTGGTGAGGGACCTGACCTCCGAGTCCCACGGCAACGCCATCGGGGTGGGGATGGCCGATGTGGTGACCCGCCGCCTGGTGGACAAGATCGACACCCGGCCCACCTACGTGAATGCCCTCACCAGCACCAACCTGGAGAGCGTCCGCATTCCGGTGACGGTCGACTCCGACCGCGAGGCCCTGGAGACGGCCATCTCCACCAGCAGCGCCCCCAGCCCGGAAGCCTGCCGCATGGTCTGGATCCGCAACACGCTGAAGCTGGACCGCTTCGTGGCTTCCGAAGCCCTGCTGGACGAAGTGGAGGGCAACCGGGACCTCCAGGTTCTGGGGCGCCCGGGAGAACTGGACTTCGACGCGCAGGGCAATCTGAAAGCTCTGCTCTGAGCCGTCGGACCGGCGCCGCCAGACGCCGGCTCGCCGGGGAGCGGAAGGAGCGAACATGTTCAAGGTGGTGGCGGTGGATTCGTTGCGAACGGTCCCCACCGTGGAGAGGGAGATTCTGGCGGAAGCCGGCGCCGAGCTCTTTACGGCCGACTGCCACGGCGAAGAGGACCTCATCCGGGCCACGCGGGACGCCCACGCCCTGCTGGTTTCCCTCAGCCAGATCACCCGGCGGGTCATGGCCTCCTGGAGCCGGGTCAGAGTGATCGCCCGCTACGGCATCGGAGTGGACACGGTGGATCTGAAGGCGGCCACCGACCATGGGATCTTCGTTACCAACGTGCCCGACTTCTGCTATGACGAGGTGTCGGATACGGCCATGAGCCTGATTCTGGCGGTCACCCGCAAGGTGGTCAGGATGCACTCCCTGATTTGCCGGGGAGTCTACAACCGCAACCTGGCGGTGCCCGTCTACAAGGCCCGCGGCCAGACGCTGGGACTGCTGGCCTTCGGCAGCATTGCCCGGGCGGTAGCCCGAAAGGCCGCGCCCTTCGGCTTCCGGGTCCTGGCTTACGACCCCTACGTGCAGCCCGAAAGTCTGGCCGGCCAGCCGGTGGAGCTGGTGGGGCTGGAGGAGTTGCTGACCCGGTCGGACGTGCTGTCCATCCACGCT
>JAPPFQ010000575.1 GCA_028875135.1 Acidobacteriota bacterium | reverse complement strand
AAACCTGGAGTGCATCGCCTGCCACGACGGCGCCTACCACCTGGAGAAGATCAACCTCTGGCTCAGTCAAAAAAAGCGGGAGGAGTTCTGGCGCCAGGCCTCCTTCTTCGGGGGCATTCGGATGTCGCGAGGCTTCGGGATCGGCCAGGAGTTCCCCGTGCAGGAAGACACCCACCGCTACGACCTGAACTACCCCAGCGTCAAGCGCATGAAGCGCTATTCGGCGGACACCACTCCCACCTTCCTGCTCGACGGCGAGCGGGCCAGGCCGGAAGAGGACCTTCGCCGGGCCTACGCCCGCATGCTCACCTCCCATCCCCAGTTTGCCCGGGCCACCGCCAACCTGATCTGGACCGAACTGATGGGGGTGGGCATCGTCGATCCTCCCTTCGAGTTCGACCTGGCCCGGCAGGACCCCGACAATCCCCCGCCGACTCCCTGGACCATCCAGCCCACCCATCCGGAGCTGCTGGACGCCCTGGGGAAAGACTTCGCCGACAGCGGCTTCAGCTTGCGGGCCATCATCCGGCGGATCGCCAAGTCGAGCGCCTATCAGCTCTCCAGCCGGTTTCCCGGCCAGTGGCGCCCAGAGTATGCCCGGTATTTCGCCCGGCGCAATGCCCGGCGCCTCTCGGCGGCCCAACTCCATGACAGCCTCTGCCAAGCCACCGGGGTCTTCCCCGAGATCCCCATCATGGGCACCGACCTCAAGGTCAAGTACGTGATGCAGACCCGGGGGCCCTACGACCTGCAAGGCGAGCTGAAGGTCTTTCTGGCCGCATTTGGCCGGAGCAACCGCGACGTGGCCGACAGGAGCCTGGCCGGCTCCACCGTGCAGGCCTCGCTGTTGCTGAACAGCGACCTGATCAAGGAGAAGGTTCAGGCGGAAAAAGGCCGGTTGAAATCGCTGCTCAAGCAGGAGCCCCTCAAGAGCAACGGGGCCGTGGTGGAGGAGCTCTTCCTGGCGACTCTGGGCCGGCTCCCGCGAGAAGAGGAGCAGCGCTTGGGGGTGGCCCAGATCGAACGCTACCGCGAGTCCGGAGCCGAGGACCTGCTGTGGAGCCTGCTCAATACCAAGGAGTTTCTGTTCAACCTTTAGGAGAGGAACCGGTACCATGGAAGAAGCCATGACCCGCATTCCCCACTTGACCCGGCGAGGCTTCATTCGCGCCGGGGCCGCCACGGCCACCTGTTTCTGCCTGTCGCCCATGATGGACCCGCTCAACCTGCGGGCGGCCCGAAAGGTGAACCCCCGGGGCAGCGCCGACTACTGCATCTTTCTATTTCTGGACGGCGGGCCCAGCCAGATCGACACCTTCGACTTCAAGGAGGGGCGTTACACGCCGGCGGACTTCGACGTGCGGACGGTCAAGGGCGGAATGTTGAAGCTGCCCTACGCCTTGTTCCCCCGGCTGTCGGAGAAACTGGACGACCTGGCCATCGTGCGTTCGGTGGAGGCCTGGGAAGCCGGCCACTCCCGGGCCCAGTACGTCCTGCAGGTGGCTCACCCGGTAAGCCCGGCCCGGCGGGCCGAAATGCCCTCCCTGGGAGCCGTCATCGCCTACGAAATGGAAGCCCGGCGCAAGCCCGGTGACTTTCTGCCTCCCTTCGTGGCCATGAACTACAACATCACCAGTGGCGCCGGCCTGGTGGGCGCCGGCTGCCTGGAACCCAAGTATGGTCCCCTGGGCTTCAATACCCAGGAGAGCCGCCACTTCCTGCTGGAGGATGGCGAACGGGAACGCTTTCTGCGACGATGGAACTTGCTGAGCCGGCTGGAGCAGGGACACCCGGTTTCGTCGACGGGGAGCTCGCGCCCGATTGAAGAGTTTCGATCCTACTACGGGGAGGCCCACTCCATCATGATGGCGCCCGAGGTGCGGGACGTCTTCAAGCTGGAGACGGAGGAACGCAAGCGCTACGGGTCCTCGGCCCTGGGGGATGCCTGCATCCTGGGACGCAACCTGATTGCGGCCGAGGCCGGCACCCGCTACGTGTTCATCACCCACGACGGCTGGGACCTTCACGCCAAGGCCTACGACAAGACCAGCACTCCCAACCAGTACACGCTGGGCCGCGAGCTGGACGCGGCTTTCGCCAGCCTGCTGACCGACCTGAGCCGGCTCAGGACCAAAGACGGAGAGGCGCTCTTGGACCGCACCCTGATTGTCTGCATGGGCGAGTTCGGACGCACCGTGGGAGACCTGACCGTCAACAAGGGCCGCGACCACCACCGCTTCGCTTCCACCAGCCTGTTTGCCGGCGGCGGCGTCCAGGGCGGCCGCATCATCGGCGCCACCGACCCCACCGGAGGCAAAGTGGTCGATTCCGGCTGGAGCCAGAAGCGATCCATCTACATCGAAGACATCGCCGCCACCATGTACTCCGCCCTGGGCATCGACTGGTCCAGGAAGATCACCAACACCCCCTCGGGACGGGATTTCGAATACCTGGAGCCGGTTTCGGGAACCACCTTCCTGAAAGTGGACGAGATCTCGCCGCTGTTCGTTTGACACTCGGCCCGGAACACGCTGACACCCCGGCGCCCCCCTCCCTCCGCATGCCGCCATAGGGGCACCCCTTGTGGTTGCCCAGCTATCCAGGACGCAGCCCGCTGTCGAGCCGGTGGGGGGCGCTTTGCCCCGCCTCGTGAGTTTCAGGAATTACAAACGGTGACATCGTACCAAGCAACGGCTTGTTTGGATATGGAGGAATCACTATAATGGCCATGGTCGCCGGCCTACCCAAACCTGTCGAATGGATCGGCTCCAGCAAGGCGGATCTAAAGAGCTTTCCGGAGGCGGTGCAGGACGTAGTCGGCTACGCGCTCTATCAGGCCCAGGTCGGACTGAAACACCGAGGCGTCAAGCCGCTCAGGGGCTTGGGAAGCAACGTCCTGGAGGTGGTCGCGCGCCACGACAGTGATGCGTTTCGGGCGGTGTACACGGTCCGGTTCAGGGTCGCAGTCTACGTGCTGCACGCCTTCCAAAAGAAGGCCAGGCGGGGAATCGCAACGCCACAGCCGGAAATCGACCTGGTCAGACGGAGGCTCCGGGTGGCGGAGCAACACTACCGAGAGAACTATGGCGGAGGGCAGATCGATGAAGGCCGGCAACGTGAAAATCGAACGGGGCAGCGCCAACGTATTCGCTGACCTGGGTCTCCCGGATCCCGACACACACTTGCTCAAAGCCGAACTCGTTACTCGGATCGACAAGATCATTCGCCAACGCGGCCTCAAGCAGGTCGAGGCGGCGAAACTGCTCGGGCTGTCTCAGCCCGATGTGTCGCGCCTGCTGCGAGGGAATTTCCGGGAGTACTCCATGGAGCGGCTTCTACGCCTTTTGACGGCCCTGGGACGCGATGTGGACATCATCATCCGCGAGCCCCATTCGGAGCGCCAGGGACGGCTCCGCGTCGAAGCATAGGCCTTGTCTGGAACGCCCCTGTTTCATCCTGTATCAACGGCCCAATCGTATGGGACGGAGGCGCATCCAAGTGACAAGTGAATAGTGGATAGTGATCAGTGGATAGTTATTGAATCGACATGTTCAGCAACTGAAACAAACCGGTTTCGCTCTCGTATGGTCCGCCCCGTCGTCCGGGGCGGGGGCTGGGCTATCCACGAACCAAAAACCGCCAAGACCGACTCCTTTTGGCACTTTCAATCCTCCCCCGGATGGGCGATCATGGAACCTGAGGGAGGTTGAATTGCCAAGGATTCCTGCAGCGATGGGGCTGGGTCTGGTCCTGGTGCTGGTCCTGTGCCGGCCGGCGGCGGCGGCTGAAACGCCTGTCTGCGCCGGCGGCCAATCCATCGGTCAATTCCGTTTTCTGGTTCAACCCGCGCCCAAGGTGAGGGCGCTCCCGCTGGCCGCGGTCAATCGACTGGAAAAAGGCCGGAAGCTGCTGTACGTCCCGGTTCGCCACAAGTCCGACCGGAGGCGCCAGGCCAGCATCGCCCTGGTGTTGATTGCCGCCGGCAGCAGTCCCGAAAAGGAATGGGTGGTGCTGGACCCCAGGCCGGCGGGGGCGGCCACCCAGTGGCAGGTTCCCTTCGACGTCGAGGTGGTGGCGGCCGTCTACGGTCCCCGGGGGCTGAACGTCAAGAAGGTCAAGGCCCTGGTCAGGAAAAACGAGGAGGTCATCACCCAGCTCGCCGACTACGCCCAGCAGACGGCCCAGGTGGGAGCCCTGGTGGAAACTCTGGCGTCCTGGGAACGCTCCCCCGCCAGTTCCCAACCTCTGGACGCCGTGCTGCAGGGGTTCTCCGCCCAGCACGGCGTCAGCCTGCCCCGCATCGACCCCAAGGCGCCGGCCGATCAACAGGCAGCCCTGCTGCTGAGCACCCTGCTGCCGTCGCTGTCGACCTACGACCCGCTCAACCCCCGGCCGGCCCATGGAATACGGCAGTCGGCCGGCCTGGCCGCTTCCCTGGCGACAATGTTCCTGGGGAATTCGGCCCTGCTGGCCACCGGAGGGGTGGCCCTGTTTCAGAACCTAAGGACTCTGATCTCGCCCGGGACCGACTTCCGCTCCGCCTTCGCCCAGAATGTTGCCCCTCACGACGTCCAGCTCTGCTCCCAGCGGCGTCCCGCCAAGGCCCGGGCCAGGATCGCCTACCTGTGGGCTCTGCGCATTCCTTCCCGGGGGCCGCCCCGGGTGACGGTGGCTCCCGATGTTCATCTTCCCATAGGCCGGGAGGCCCTGCTTCCTATCCGCGCGGAGGATGCCTCCGACTGGAGGCAGT
>JAPPFQ010000217.1 GCA_028875135.1 Acidobacteriota bacterium | reverse complement strand
GTGAGCAACTCCATGTGCCTGGCCTGAAAGGACCGGTCCCACAACCTTGCGGTCAGCGGCTCTCTGTCTCCCAGCCTGGCCCTTCGGCTCCGCTCGTATTCCCGCCCCGAATGCAGGTAGACACAGTCGGACGGGCAGTCGATCTCCACCTCTCTCTTTTGCCCGCAGCAGACCGGGCAGATGTGGGCCCGCTTGGCCGGGCAAAACCGCTTGGCCTTGCGGGAATTGCACAACGGGCATGTTCTCTTTGAGGGCGTCATGGAAAGGTTGGGCGGCTCGGAATTGTCCAGGAACCGCGGCAGGGAGCCGGCGCGGATTCAATCGCCGTCCCGGCCGCATACTACCACGGAGGTCGACTGCAAGTCAGTTCCGCCCCACACGACAATCTATTGGAAAATTCCTATCCCCGCCCCCCGGCTGTCGCCCGACGCACTATTCCAATAAAAAAAGCACGTTCCTCATTTGCAGTGTTGTGGGTTAGGAGAGAGCTGCGAAGCTGCGGTTGGCGTGGCTAACCGAGGAAGCGTCTCTTAAAGGCCATCCTTATAGAGCTGCGAAGCAGCGGCTCAGGGTCGCCTGCTGGGTGAGCCAGGAGGAGCCTGGGAGAAGTTGAGTTTGGCAGAGAGGGTAGCGTCCTCAGGTCGACGGAGGTGTCAACCCGGGGTCGTATGGATTCAGCACCAACCCAGCCGCGAACGCGGCGAATAGAAAGCACCCTTAGGGATAGCACTGCTCCTGTCAATGGGCACCGAAAGTGGCAGGGTCGGCCCGCTGCCCCGCGGAGAGAGCGGAGCGCCCGGGATCGTCTCAATCCCGCGCTGCCACAGCCGCCAACGCGGCGAATCAGGTGCACCCCTCGGGAACGCAGACCCGGTCCACAAATCGCAAAGCCCGCACCCGGGCAAGAGAGCAGCAACCGAGGCCATAATGGTATTGACATCAATCGGTTGCGGTCTATAATCAATTAGATTCCAGTCCACTTTCCAATGCCGCAATCCGACCGATGCAACGTGGACTGAGAGGACTGTCCGTGAGAGTGCGCAAGACAAGCCGGTGCATCCTCTTCTGCTGGGTGGCCGCGGTTCTGATTGCAGGTCGACTGCCAGGGGAGGCGGCCCAGGGCGAGGAGCAGCGGGAGAAATCCCTCAGGCAGGAAACCTCGGATCGCTATCTCAAGAAGTGGATTCGCGAAGACGCCCGCTACATCATTACGGAGGAGGAAAAGAGAGCCTTCCGGCAACTGACCACCGACGATGAACGGTACCAGTTCATCGAACAGTTCTGGTTGAGGCGGGATCCCAATCCGGATACGGTCGTGAACGAGGCCAGGGATGAGCACTACCGGCGCATCGCCTATGCCAACGAGCGATTTTCTTCCGGGACCCCGGGATGGCTGACCGATCGGGGGCGGATCTACATCACCTTCGGTCCTCCCGACGAGATCGAGTCCCATGCCGGCGGCGGCCGCTACGCCCGTCCCATTGACGAAGGCGGAGGAATCACCAGCACCTACCCCTTTGAAATCTGGCGCTACCGCCACCTGGAGGGTCCGGACCTGGGCAACGAAGTGCTGATCGAGTTCGTCGACCCCACCATGACGGGCGAATACCGCATGACCATGGATCCCTCCGAGAAGGACGCCCTGCTGTATGTCCCCAACGCCGGGCTGACTACCATGGAGAGCATGGGAATGGCCAGCAAGGCGGACCGGTTCACCGATCCTTCCGGGATGCGTCTGGGGTCGTCCCCCGGCGGCCGGAGCCGGCGGTACAATCAGTTCGAACGCCTTTCCCAGTATACGGCTCTCCAGCGCCCGCCCAAGGTCAAGTTCACCGACCTGGAAGCCGTGGTCAACACCAAGATCTCCTACAACCTGCTCCCCTTCAACTCCCGGACCGATTTTCTGAGGATCACCGAAGATACCGTACTGACTGCCATCACCATCGAACTGCTCCACAAGGATCTGACCTTCAAGGATCAGGAGGGAGTTCGCCGGGCCCAGGCCAACATATTCGGCAGGGTGTCCACCATCACCGGCCGGGTGGTTCAGGTCTTCGAGGATGCAGTCGTCAAGGACGTTCCGAACTCTCTGTTCAAGAAGGCCCTTGGCGGAAAGTCCCTCTATCAGCGCGCCGTGCCCTTGCGCTCCGGCCGCTACAAGCTGGAGTTGGTGCTCAAGGACCTGCACAGCGGCAACGTGGGGACGGAGTACGTGGGAATCGTGGTGCCCAAGTATCAGGACGATCGGCTGGCCACCAGCAGTCTCATCCTGGCCGACCGCATCGAGAAACTTCCCGATAGGCAGGTAGGACGGGGAATGTTCGTGATCGGTGAAACCAAGGTCCATCCCAATGTGAGTGAGCAGTTCAATCGGGAGCAGAGTCTGGGGATCTACTTCCAGGTTTACAACTTGACCCTGGATCAGGAAACGAAGCGGCCCTCGGCCACCATCGAGTACCGCTTCAGAAGAGATAAAGAGGAAATCGCGCGATTACAAGAGGACCAGCAGGAGCTGGTGGGGGCTTCCCGGCAGATGACTTTGGCCAGGCAGGTTTCGCTCAAGCCCCTGCAACCCGGCCGCTACCACCTGGAGGTCAAGGTGACCGACAAGTTGTCGGACCGCTCGGTCGTCCAGGTCGGACGCTTCGAGGTGCACTAAACCCGCCTGTCTTGCCGGAGCGCCATGGGTTCGGAAGAATGAAAACGAGGAAACGCTCGATGCGAATCGGTCACACAACCGTCGTGCTACTCATTGCCCTGCTGGTCGGAGGGACCCTCCACGCCCAGGCAGCGGCGCAGGACGACCGCGGGTACATCTCCGGTTTCGTCAAGAACTCGCGGGGAACGCCGCTCGGAGGTGTGCTGGTTACCGTTCTGCAGGGAACCTTCAACCCGCGAGTGGTTCAGAGAGTCACCACCGACGGATTCGGACATTTTGAGATCAAGAACCTCTTGCCCGGTTCCTACGCTCTGAGCGCCAGCCTGGCCAGCTATCTGCCGATGTTGAAGTCGGGAATCGAAGTGGCGGCCGGCAAGATGGAGCGCCTGAATCTCAGCCTGCAGAATCTCTATCTCCAGACCCTTTCCCCCGGGGCGCCGGGCGATCGTTCCTCCGCCCCGCGAGAGGACATCGGTTCGGTGTTGAGGATGGCTTCTTCCACCCGGCCGATATTGCGATTCCAGGGGACCGGCCAGCGCTCCGACCTGGAGCTCGAACTGGAATCGCCCCGAGCGACGGCTGCGGGGGACCAGGGGTGGCGCGGCTCGGTTCACGTGTACTCCACCGCCTATTCCGCCGATCCCGACCTGCTGGACCTGGGGGGGGCCTTTACCGAGTTCGTCTTCGTGAAGGACCTCAATTCGAACTCCCGCTGGCTGATGGCCGGGACGGTTTCCGAGAGCGGCTACACCGAGCTGGACTCGCTGATCCGGTGGAAGGACCTGAAGGGGCACAATCCGTCGCTGCGGGTGAGCCTGGGCAGCTTCCCCTACCTGGACCGGCAGGTTCCATCCGAAAAGGGCCACCTCCAGCGGCTCAACCTCTTCAACCTGGACTTCCAGGACGAGGTGGCCATTTCCGAGATGCTCTCGGCGATTTACGGGGTGGAACTCCAGGCCACCGATCCCTCGGTGAAGGCCCGACGGGTGCGGCCGCGCTGGGGTTTGAGAATGAGGCCCCATCCTGCCCACCAGGTGGCGTTCATTCGCACCAGGTCCATGCCGCGGCTCCATCGCACGGTCCCAACCGATTCCGGAGAAGAACTTTCCTTCTCGTCTCCCTTCCTGCATCCGTTCGGGAGCAAGATGCGCCTGGGTCAAACCGAAGCCACCCATACGGAAATGACGGTGGACCAGGACCTTGGCAACGGATCGCTGTTGGCCGTGGGGGTCTATTCGGATGAGTTTTCTCCCGGCAGGGCCTGGGCGGCAGCCGGCTCGCGGAGTATCGTCCCGGCCTCCTCCAGGGGCATTCGCGTCGCCTACGGGCGTCCGCTGGGTCACGGCGTTCACACGGACCTGGGGTATACCTTTGGAGGAGGGACACAGTGGGGACAGGGCGCATTCGGCCTGGCGCCGAGGAACTATCACGTGATGGTGGCCCGGTTGAAAGCGCAGGCGAAATCCTCCGGGACACGAGCGGCCGCCACCTATCGATATATCTCAGGCGATTCACTCACCGTCATCGATCCCTATCAGGAGTATTTCGAGAGTTCCGCTCCCGGTTTGAGTCTCATGGTGACTCAGTCCATACCCTACGTAGGGCGGTTTATTCCGGGAGAGCTGGAAGCGCAGCTCGATGTCCACAACCTCTTCGATCAGCACCGGTTCGACCTTACCGACGCTGCCGGGGAGCCAAGACACTCCGAATTCCTCCAGACCCCGCGGTCAGTGCGGGGTGGCATCAGGCTCAAGTTCTAGCGGGGCGACCCCGCAATTGTCCTGGAGCGAGGCAATGGTTGCCAACTTCGGCTTCAAGACGACTCTGATCGTTCTCATCACCGCGTTGTTGGCGGTGATCGGAATCCAGAATATCCGGCAGAAGCGGCAGCACGTCACGCCGGATGACGGGAGCGGGTGGATCAGGACCGCTCGCGGCGTGGAAGCCTTCATCGTGGAAGACGGAGGGGCCGCCGACAGGGCCGGCATTCGCAAGGGCGACGTGCTGGTGGCCATCAACGACAGGCCGATCACCCGGGCCACCCAGGTGTCGGAGGAACTGGACCAACTGGGAGTGTGGTCGAAGGTGCAGTAC
>JAPPFQ010000293.1 GCA_028875135.1 Acidobacteriota bacterium | reverse complement strand
GGGCCACCCCTTCCGAGTTGAAGGCCATGTCGGCCTCGAAGCCCACCTCTTCGAAAGTCCCGTCCTGCTTGTTGAGCAGCAGCAGATTGGGAGTGGCGTCTCCGGCGACCAACAGGTCCTGCCAACCGTCCCCGTCGGCATCGATGCTCACTACCCCGAAGGCCCGGCTCCTGTGCCGGTCAATCCCGGAGGCCTTGCTGACATCCTCGAAAGCACCGTCGCCCCGGTTGCGGAACAGCCTGGACCGGCTGGGAGTGTAGGACTTCTGATCGCAATAGGCGGGAATCCCCTTGTGATCGCAGGTAATGGGATTGGAGAACGACAGTTCGGCGTAGTTGCACACGAACAGGTCCAGCAGGCCGTCCCGGTCGTAGTCGATCCAGGCCGCGCTGGCTCCCCAGCGTTCCGGGTTCTCGACGCCGGCGCCATCGGTTGCATTCTCGAAGGTGCCGTCGCCGTTGTTGCGAAACAGGGCCGAGGAGGGGAACCCGGTGACGTAGAGATCCTGATCGCCGTCATTGTCGTAGTCGGCGGCCGCCGCACCCATGCCGTAGAATCGAACCCGCCCGACTCCCGCACGGTCCGCAACCTCCTCGAACCTGCCCTGGCCCAGATTGCGATAGAGCGCATTGCGCACCGGCGTCGGGCTCTTGCCTCTCGGAGTCTCGCCTCCGTTCACCAGGTAGATGTCCAGCAGTCCGTCCCCGTCGAAATCGAGGAAGGCCGCCCCTCCGCAGGAGGTTTCGATCAGGAAGCGGTCCGGAGACTCGCCGTTGAAGTGCTTCCAGGCAATGCCGGCCGGGCCGGTCACATCGGTGAAGACGGGGGTCTCGCCGGGCGCCGCGGCCTGTCCGGCCTGACCCGGCGGAATCGTGGAAAAAACCCCCAGGATCCCGAGCAGCAGCCCCATCCAGCGAAGCGGGGACATCGTACCGATGCGACCATGGCGGGAGAGGGTCAAGAGAGGGGTGCCCCCAGGTGGGACTCGTCAAAAAAGGGCCGGCCCCGCTGTGGAGAGCCGCTCATACGAGAGTGAATCAACGAGCCTTCATGGCCTAATTATTGAACATGGATGCACAGGATGCACAGGATAATCAGGAGGCAACGCTGCTGCACGACAAGCCGACTCCGGCGATGATTTTATGCGGATTTGCGGATGTCCTGGACTGCAAGCCCGCCGCCTCCAGAAAAAATCCTGTACATCCTGTGCATCCATGTCATTAAACCATCTGCCCACATGTGACCTGGAACCGGTTTCCAGCCACCATGCGCGGGCGTTTGTTTCGAACAAGCATTGGGCGGAAGGGTCGGCAAGAACATTCCCTCGAAGCCGTTCCCGGAGGTCGGGAATGGTAAAGGCAGTAGGCTCTCGACGGGAATTACAGCAGCAGGGAAAGGGAGTCCGAACCGGGGGCCGGTCGGGAAGGAGCACTCAAGAAGCAGGCAGGGGGGCAGGGCTCGCGGAAACCGTCTGTTGTTCCTGTTCCTGCCGGACTTCCGCCTCCAGCCAGGAAAGGACGCGGCTCAACTTCTCCATGCCCTCGCGAATCTGGTCGGCGGTGACAATCAGAGGCGGGGCGATCATCAGAAGGTTGGCGCGAGCCAGCAGGTGCAACCCCTCCGCCCAGGCACGGCGGCGAATGCGGATGGGCAGTTGGGCATCCACAACCGGCGGAGCCAGCGGCTGCCTGGTCGCCCGGTCGGTCACCAGCTCGAGGCAGGTCAGCAGGCCCTTGCCCCGGACGTCGCCGATTATGGAGTGTTTTCGCTTGAGGTCCTGTAATTCCTCCATCAGCAACTGGCCCATTCTGCGGGCGTTCTCCACGCAGCCTTCCTCCCGATAGGCGACCAGACAGGCCCGGGCCGCCGCCGTAGCCAGGGGACTGGCCGCATAGGTGCTGCCGATGGGAAGCATCCGGCTCTCGAAATGGCCGCTGATGCGGGGACTCACCACCACGGCGCCCATGGGAACATAGCCGGAGGTGATTCCCTTGGCCATGACCATGATGTCGGGAACCACCGAGTCGTGATTGACGCCGAACCAGGCGCCGGTGCGTCCGAAGCCGGTGATGACCTCGTCGGCAATCAGCAGGATCCCGTGGCGGTCGCAGAGTTCCCTCAGGCCGGCCAGGTAACCCTCCGGAAGGGGAAAGCCTCCGGCGGCTCCGGTAACCGGCTCGACCACCACCGCGGCCACCGTCGCCGGGTTTTCCAGCTCGATCTGCCTCTCCAGGGCCTTCAGGCAGTGGATGCCGCAATCGGGGTAGGTGAGGCCGAAATCACAGCGATAGCAGTAGGGGTCGAAAAAGCGAACGGACCCTGCCGGACCGGGCTCCACCGCCATGCGCCGGGGATCCCCGGCCGTGCCCAGGGTGTTGAAGGTCGTTCCGTGGTAGCTGCGGTACTTGGCGAAGATCTTGGGCCGGCCGGTCACCATGCGGGCCATGATGAAGGCCAGCTCGTTGGCCTCGCTGCCGCTGTTGACGAACATGCACTTGTCGAGGTCGCCCGGAACCAGATCCGTCAGTTCATCCGACAGCAGGGACCTCTCGGCGGTCAGAAGCTGGGGAGAGATGCAGCAGGCCTGTTCGGCCTGCCTCTTGATGGCCTCTGTGACCCGGCGGTTCCCGTGTCCGAGGTTGCAGTTGAACAACTGGGAGAGGAAGTCGAGGTAGCGCCGGCCCTCTCGGTCCCGGAAGTAGACTCCTTCGGCCCCGGAAAACTCCAGTACCGGGTCCTCGCACTCCTGGACCGTCCACGGAATAAAGATGTGCTGTCGATCGGCTGTCATCTTGAAGTTCGCCAACACTCTACCCAAGGTCCGGTCACGGTGTCAAAAGATTCCTGGCAGGCGGCATGGGAACGGAAATGCCTGTTGATGCGTTCTTAGTGACCTGTGATAGGATATACTTAGGCTATACATAGAGTCTATTCGGGAGGCGGTTCATGTTGACCAGGGTTCAGAAATGGGGAAACAGCCAGGGGCTTCGATTCAGCAAGGCCATATTGAACGAAGCCCGGATCGAGGTTGGCGACACAGTGACTGTCTCAGCCCGCAAGGGGCGGATCGTGGTTGAGCCTGCGACCCGAGTGCGAGGAAGATACGAATTGCAGGCGCTGCTGGCCAGAATGCCGAAAGACTATTTGGCGGACGAGGTGGAGTGGGGACAGCCCCCTGGAAAGGAAATCTGGTAGGTGCCGGGCTACGTACCGCAAAAAGGGGATTTCGTGATCCTGACCTTTGACCCGCAGGCCGGGCACGAGCAAAAAGGCCGGCGCCCGGCTCTCGTGGTCAGCAATACGCCCTTCAACCGCCATACCGGGCTGGCCATGGTCTGCCCCATCACCAACACCTTCAGGAACATTCCCTTTCACGTTTCAGTTCCCGAAGAGTCGTCTCTCTCGGGATATGTCATGGCCGAACAGATCAAGTCCGTTGACTACGCGAGCCGAAAGGCGAAATTCGTAGAGAAGGCGCCGGGGCCGGTCCTCAATGAAGTCCTGAGCCTATTGGATGCTTGCCTCTATGACCCGGGCTGACTCTGTTGCCGGCCCCTCGCCGACCTCTTGCCGACCCAATTCCGAAGCCGGAATTCAGTCCCCCAGTCGGAACGGACTCCTTCCCTCAAGCCGTCAGACCTCCAGGTTGTACCCCTGCTCCTCGTGGAGAGAGATATCCAACCCCTCGGTCTCCACCTCTTTGGAGGCTCGCAGGCCGATGATCCCATCCACGATCTTCAGCAGGATGAAGGAGATCACGCCGCTGTAGACCAGGGTAACCACCACGCCGATGACCTGGACGCCGAACTGGGAGCCGATGGTCATGCCGTCGGCCAGACCTTGCCCGCCGAGACCCTCGGCGACAAAGATTCCGGTCAGTAGGGCTCCCACGATTCCGCCGACGCCGTGGACACCGAAGACATCCAGGGAGTCATCGTATCCCAGCTTGTACTTGAGGATGGTGGAGGCCCAGAAACAGCAGGCCCCGGCCGCGATCCCGATGACGATGGCCCCGAGAGGCCCCACGCTGCCGGAGGCGGGCGTGATCGCCACCAGGCCGGCCACGGCGGCGGTGACGATTCCCAGCACGCTGGGTTTGCCGTTCCTGACCCACTCGATGAACATCCAGGTGAGGGCGGCGGCTCCGGTGCACACCTGGGTGACCAGCATGGCCATGCCGGCGGCGCCGTCGGCGGCCAGGGCGCTTCCGGCGTTGAAGCCGAACCAGCCCACCCACAGCATGGAGGCGCCCACGACCGTCAAGGTCATGCTGTGCGGCGGCATGGGAGCCGTGGGATAACCGCGCCTCTTGCCGATCAGGATGGCTGCGACCAGTGCCGCGATACCGGCATTGATATGAACCACGGTGCCCCCGGCGAAGTCGAGGATGCCCAGCTCGCCGAAGAAGGAACCGTCACCGGCCCAGGTCATGTGGCAGATGGGGGCGTAGACGATGAGGGACCAGGCCGCCATGAAGACCACCATGGCCGAGAACTTCATGCGTTCGGCAAAGGCCCCCACCATCAGGGCAGGGGTGATGATGGCAAAGGTCATCTGAAAGGTGAGAAACACCGTTTCCGGAATGGTGCCGCTCAGGCTATCGGCGGTGATACCGCTGGCAAAGGCCTTGGACAGACCGCCAACGAAGGAATGGAGGTTGGTCACTCCCGCTTGCATGCCGGTGGTGTCGAAAGCCAGGCTGTAGCCGAACAGGACCCAGAGTATGGTGATCAGGGCTGTCAGGGCAAAACACTGCATCAGCACGGAGAGGACGTTCTTGGCCCGGACCAGGCCGCCGTAGAAC
>JAPPFQ010000089.1 GCA_028875135.1 Acidobacteriota bacterium | reverse complement strand
GTCTTGAGGAAGGCCACGGCCGCATCTCTGGCGCGGGCGATCTTGTCTCCCATGCTGCTGCTGACATCGAACAGCAGCCCGATGGAGGTCGGCACATCCTCGTTGCTGAAGTGCCGGATCTCCTGTTCGATCTTGTCTTCGAAGATGCGAAAGTGCTGCTTTTCCAATCCGGTGACAAAGCGGCGGCTGTGATCGGTGACGGTGGCGCTGACGAGGACCAGGTCCACGTCGATCTTCAGCGAGGAAAATCCGTTCTCCGAAGAAGAATCTCCCGACAGTCCGCCTTGTGCCGGGCACAGCGAGAAGCAGCCAAGCAAAAGCCCAAGACCGATCGATCCGCCGGTTGTGCGGAAGAGAGCAGCCACGGAAAAGCGTCGTCCTTTCATGGAGCACCGCTCCGACTCACGAAGGCGGGGGAGTAAGTAATCTATCTACATGAAGCCCGGTGTCAGTGTGCCCCAAGCCGGCGGAAAAGTAAAGGGCGGAAGCTTCCCGACCGGCGCCAATCCCAGGGAGGAACCGGATCGAATTTTGCGGTACTTGCCCGGATGCGGCCTCGCCTCGAAAAGCGGCCGGCTGCATTTGCTCGCGCATGGCGGTCCGCTGAAGCGGGAGACCCCCAATTTAGGGCTTGATCTCTGCCGGATTTTCAACAAAGATACGGGGAATCCTTCTAACGGCCCGGTTTCGGCCAGGCCCCTCATCGTCAGACTCCGATCAGGCTTTGACCAAAAATGATCTGAAGGCTGCCGTAGTAATTCCCGCCCGTTTTCAGTCGACACGGTTTCCCGGAAAACCCCTCGCAAAAATTGCCAATAAAACCATGATTCAGCACGTCTACGAGCGGGCATCGGCCGCTCGGGGAATTGCCGGGGTCATCGTGGCCACCGACGACGAGCGAATCATGCAGGCGGTCGAGGTCTTTGGGGGCAGGGTCTGCATGACTTCCGCGACTCATCGATCCGGAACGGAGAGGGTGGCGGAGATAGGGGGGAACCTGGAAGTCGACGTGGTCGTCAACCTTCAGGGTGACGAGCCGATGATGGATCCGGGTTGCATCGAAGCCGTCATCGAACCGTTCCGAACCGATCCGACCCTGATGATCTCGACGCTGAAATGTTGTGCCGAGGCTGACGAGATTTCCGATCCCAACGTGGTCAAGGTGGTCACGGATCGCAATGGGGATGCCCTTTATTTTTCTCGGTCCACCATTCCCCATTTGAGGCGGCAACGACTCGGCAAGGGAGAACCGGCGGCCGTATTCAAGCACGTGGGGATCTATGCCTACCGCAGGGCATTCCTGAAAATCCTGCCCGACCTGCCGGATTGCCGGCTGGAAGACGTGGAAGACCTGGAGCAACTCCGTTTCCTGTATTACGGATATCGGATAAGAGTGGTGCCGTACCAATACCGTGGGGTGGCGGTGGACACGCCTGAAGACCTGGTTCGAATCAATGAGCTTGCCGTTCAAGGCAAGCTCCCGGGATGCAGGGCGGACTAGTCGTCCGGAAAGAGTCCATTCCCGGAAAGGCAAAACACTAAGGAAAGGAGCCGGCATGGGGGCCAAGTTCATATTCGTGACTGGTGGAGTCGTCTCATCTTTGGGGAAAGGGCTGGCGGCGGCCTCGATCGGCCGCCTGCTGGAAAGCCGGGGATATCGAGTCAGTCTGCAGAAGTTCGATCCCTACCTCAATGTGGACCCCGGCACCATGAGCCCCTTCCAGCACGGGGAGGTATTCGTCACCGACGACGGAGCCGAAACGGACCTGGACCTGGGGCACTATGAGCGCTTCACCGACAGCAAGTTGACTCAAGACCACAACCTGACCACCGGCAGGATCTATGAATCGGTGATCCAGAAGGAACGGCGGGGGGATTATCTGGGCAAGACGATTCAAGTGATTCCCCATATCACCAACGAGATCAAGGCTGCCATCAAGAAGGTGGCCACCGAGGTGGATGTCAGCATTGTCGAGATCGGTGGAACCGTTGGCGATATCGAGTCACTGCCTTTCCTGGAAGCGATCCGGCAACTGCGCCAGGATCTTGGACGTCCCAACTCCCTTTTCGTTCATCTGACCCTGGTTCCTTATATCAATGCCGCCGGGGAGCTCAAGACCAAACCCACTCAGCACAGCGTCAAGGAATTGAGGGCTATCGGCATTCAACCCGACATTCTGCTGTGCAGGACCGAGCGTTTCCTCTCCAAGGGGCTGAAGGCGAAAATCGCCCTCTTTTGTTCGGTGGCGGAGGATGCCGTCATCACCGCCAGAGACGTGGAGTCGGTCTACGAAGTGCCCCTGACCCTGGCCGCGGAGGGTCTCGACGAGATCATTCTCAAGCAATTGGAAATGCCGATCCGAGATTCCGACATGACCCGTTGGCGGGAATTGGTGGAGCGCATCAAGCATCCCTCGGATTCGGTGAAAATCGGCGTGGTCGGCAAGTATGTCGAGTTCGAAGAGTCCTACAAGAGCCTCAAGGAGGCCTTGATACACGCAGGGCTGTTTCACCGTCTCAAGACCGAAATCCATTGGATCGAGGCTGAGGGTGTCGAAGGAGATAGTTGGGCTGAACAGTTGGCTCCATACGACGGCATTCTGGTGCCCGGGGGCTTCGGCAAGCGGGGAATTTCCGGGATGATTCGCGCCATCAACTATGCTCGAACCCGGAAAGTGCCCTTTTTCGGCATTTGCCTGGGAATGCAGTGCTCGGTGATTGAATTCGCCCGCAATGCTTGCGGCCTGGAAGAGGCCCACAGCTCCGAGTTCAATCCCGCCACACCCCATCGTGTCATCTACAAGTTGAGGGAACTGAGAGGCATCGACGATCTGGGCGGCACCATGCGCCTGGGCGCTTATCCCTGCATCCTGGATTCCGACTCGCGGACGGTTCAGGCCTATGGTCAAGTCGAGATCTCGGAGCGCCATCGCCACCGCTACGAATTCAACCGGGAATATGAGGAGACGCTGGCTGCCAATGGCATGAGGGTGGTGGGATACTCCCCGGACAGCAGCTTTGCGGAAGTGGTCGAAGTGGAGAATCACCCCTGGTTCGTCGGTTGCCAGTTCCATCCGGAGTTCAAGTCCAAACCCCTGGTCTCTCACCCTCTCTTCAGGGCCTTTGTCGAAGCGGCTTTTCGGAATCGCCGCTCCGGGAAGCCGAAGCGGCATGCGGAAGCCGCCCTCGAGAGCAATCCGCCCCTCCAACAAATATAGCCTGAGCTGCCCGGGACACACGATGGCCAAGTCGGTGGGTCTGAGTTTCGAGAGGATTCCGAAAACGCCGGCCCTGCTGTTGGATTATCTCTACCACCCCGAGAAGGTTCGGTCCTTCTTTCCCGGGGTTTCCGGCGGTGCGTTTTCAGGAACGCCCGAACCTGGTGGCCCTTGGCCTCACCTGGCCCATCGCGCGGCCCTGGTGGAGACCCTGAGGCGCCAGAATCGGCGGTGGGGCGCTTCCGCCAAAACCATGGAGAACCTGGACCGCCTGGCCGGAGACCACTGCCGGGCGGTGGTTACAGGCCAACAGGTTGGATTGTTTACCGGTCCCGCCTACACCATTTACAAGGCCCTGACCGCCGTCAAACTGGCCGAGGCCTATCGACGCCGGGGCGTGGAAGCGGTTCCCCTGTTCTGGATGGCCACCGAGGACCACGATCTCGAGGAAGTTGGCCGCACCTGGAACCTGGCGGCTGACTCGACTCTGGAATCGGTCCAGTTTGCTCAAGAATCGGAAGGCAATCGGTTGCCGGTGGGACCCATTGCCTTGGGTCCTTCGATCGCGGGCCACCTGGACCGGTTTCTGCAGGGCCTTCCGGATTCCGAATTCAAGCCCGTGCTGGCCGCCCGATTGAAACGGCTGTATCGGGAGGGGAGTACTTTTGGGGAGGCGTTCGCGGAAACAGTTTCCTTTCTCCTTTCCGAGCATGGACTCATTCTGCTGGATCCGCGAGATCCATCCCTCAAGAAAATGGCCAAGCCGGTTTTTCTGGAGGCTGCCGCGACATGGGAGAAACTCGATGAGCTGCTTGGTAACCGCAACCGGCAACTGGCCGGCGCCGGCTATTCCCCTCAAGTCAGCCGGGAGGCCGGGACCAGCTTTCTCTTTTGGGAGCAGGACGGGAAGCGGCGGGGAGTGGTGGGTACCCGCGAGGGGTTTTCGCTGCGGGGGAATGGCGAGCCGCTGCCCGATTTCCCGGGCCTCATCGAGCGGACGCCGGAGCAGGCAAGTCCCAACGTGCTCTTCAGACCCGTCGTGCAGGATTTCCTGCTTCCGACGCTGGCCACCGTTGCCGGCCCATCCGAGGTCGCCTACTATGCCCAGATCTCTCCGCTTTACCATGCCCTGGGAAGGGTCATGCCGCCGGTCGTTCCGCGGGCCGGTTTTACGGTGATAGAAAGAAGGATGCAAAAGTTGCTGGCCAAGTACCGGTTGGAATTCTGCGACTTGTTCGGAGGGAGCCAGGCACTGCTGCAACAGATCGTGGAAGGGACCGTCAACCAGGAGGTCGGCAACAGCTTCGATCGGCTCGAGAGCGCCATCCACCGTCGCCTCGATGAGATGGAGGTGCCCCTGAATTCAGTGGATCCCACGTTGGTTGGAGCCCTGGGGACCGTACGCAAGAAAATCCAGTATCAATTGGAGAACCTTCGATCCAAGTTCGTGAGCGCCGAGTCCCGCCGGCGGGAGATCCTGACGCGGCAGGTCGACAGCCTATTGACAACGCTCTATCCCTCAGGCGGATTTCAGGAACGTCAGATCAATATTTTCTACTTTCTGTCGCGCTACGGACCGGAATTCC
>JAPPFQ010000618.1 GCA_028875135.1 Acidobacteriota bacterium | reverse complement strand
AAGCGCCGGATCATGCTGGGGACGTTCGTCCTGAGCTCGGGCTACTACGACGCCTACTATCTGAAGGCACAGCAGGTGAGAACCCTGATCAAGCGGGACTTTGAAGCGGCCTTCCAAGAAGCGGACCTCCTGATTTCGCCCACCTCTCCCACTCCTCCTTTCCGCCTGGGCGAGAAGACCAACGATCCGTTGTCCATGTACCTTTCGGATATCTTCACCATTACCGCCAACCTCGTCGGCATTCCCGGCATTTCGCTCCCCTGCGGCCGGACTCCCGAGGGCATGCCCGTCGGGATTCAGCTTCTGGGAAAGCACTTCGACGAACAGGTGGTTCTGAACGCGGCCCATGCCTTCGAGCAGGCCGGCGGCTTTGATCCCTGACCTATCCCGCTGCCCTCATTCGATCCTGCCGGCCTGTCCTTCGGACGTTCCATGCAACAGCTCGCGGCTGCGATTGCGGTTGACTTCGTTCCGGGTGTGGGTCTCCCGGTTTCGCTCCTCCCGATCGTCAGGAGAACCTGGAATTGAAAGCAGGCAGCTCGGAAAGTCTGCCGGAGGTTCGTTGCGCAGCCTTGCCGGGAGGCGGTAATCCGACACCCGTGCATTTTTCGAAGGCGGCTCTGATCTATAACCCCGCGGCCCGGCGGCTGCGGTGGCGGCGGCCTCACAGGCTTGGGGCGCTCCTGGAGCGCCTTCGCTCTTTCGGGCTGAAGCTGGAGGTGCATGCGACCGTCGGTTCCAACCATGCCACCGGCCTGGCCCGATCGGCCTTGCAGAGGGGTTGCGACCTGATCGTCGCATGCGGGGGAGACGGCACCGTCAACGAGGTCGTCGGCGGCATGGCGGGGTCGCGGGTTCCCTTGATGGTGATCCCTGCCGGCACGGCCAATGTCCTGGCGCATGAGATCGGCCTGCCCCTGGACTGGGTCGAAGCGGCCGGGCTGCTCCGGACCGGTCGGGTCCGGCGCATCTCCCTGGGGCGGGTCGGCAGACGGCCCTTCGTTCTGATGGCCGGGATCGGAGTGGACGCGGCCGTCGTGGGTTCGGTGCACGGAGGACTGAAAGCACTGCTGGGACAGGGAGCCTTCTGGATTGCGAGCTTGCGGCAACTCCTGAGCTATCCCTTTACCCCGTTCGAGGTGCAGGCGGAGGGAGATTCCAGGCAGGCCACCTTTGCGGTGATCGCCAGAGCGAGGAACTATGGCGGAGGATTTCAGATTGCCGGCCAGGCTGACCTTTTTTCGGGGGACTTCCAGGTGTGTCTCTTTCGGAACGCAAGCCGATGGCGTTTTCTCCGCTACTTCTGGAACCTGGTTCGCCGGAGCCACCATCGTCTTCCGGACGTGCTTCAGTTCCGCACCTGTTCCGTCCTGGTCAAGGGCAGCCCGCAGACAGGAGTCCAGGTCGACGGTGAGCTGATTGGCTGCTTGCCGCAGTCGGTGACCATTCAGCCCGACGCTCTGTCCCTGCTCATTCCGGGGCCCGGGGAGATGTCCAACAGAGAGGGGAAGGTCATCCCGTAGAAGCCATGGGACTCTGCCAAAGGGTCCTGCCGATAAAGAAGGGTCCCAGGGATTCAATGTACTGAGAGGTCTGGCGGGTTTTCCGCATGGTCTGCACGATGTGGGAAAGGGGATGCAGATCCCGGCCGACCAGGCCGATCACGAAGTCGTTGTCGTTCTTGTCCAGCCCGTGGCAGGCCAGGCGAACGTCGTGAGCCAGGTCGGCCTCTCCATAGGCCCGCCCGATGGTGGCGTGCTCTCGCAGGATGGCGCTCTGCTGGGCCGGCTCCAGCCCGGCAAAGGCCCCGGAGCGCCTGAGAGGGTACCAGATGGCCCAGGGCCAGTCCGGATTGAGCACCGTTCTGCGAGGCTTATGCAGCAACCAGTGCTCCAGGTCGGGCTCGAATCCCGAAGCATAGGTTCTCCCCAGCATGGTCAGCTCGGGCTTGGGCGCCAGCCCTGCCAACGGTGGGGAGGTCAACAGTTTCCGCCATCCCGCCACGAAATAGGCAGGGTCTTCGCTCATGCCCAGCACGGCAATGCCCTTGGGGTCATTCACATCCTGATAGAGGACCAGGTCGTGGGAGCTCTGCTGCAGGACTTCAATGACCGGTGCGGAACCGGTGCAGTTGCCGAAGGCCTGCAGTTGCAGGAACAGGCGGCGATCCAGGCTTTGCCCCCCGGCTCCCCGCTCCCGGACATCGATCTTCGGGCCGTCCGAATGGTTCATTTCCGACTTCGTTCCAATCGCACCAATTGGCGCTATTGGCTTTCCGCCTTTTCCAGGGCTTTCCGCAGCCGGGCCAGTTCCTGCTGCAATCGGGCCTGGCGCCGGCCGATACTGAAGATATATCCGAAGAGGATGAGCCACATGATCCCGTAAGCCGCCAGCAGGTAGTGATTCATCGGACCTCCCTCAGGTGTCGCTGGGCGGTCCGCCGGAGACTTTCGACCGATTCCCGGCTCCGTTCCAGGTCGCACCCCATTTTCCAGAGGCAAAAGAAGAGCAGAGCAAATGCCAGCACGGTCACCAGCAGGGCCAACCACATGTCCGGATGCAGGCCGGAATCCTCACCGCCGGCGATCACCGGCTGGGGGTGCTGGGTCCGCCACCAGCGGTTGGCCATGTAGACGATCAGGGCGTTCACGGCGCCGAAAATGCTGACCACTGCGCTCAACCTGGCCCGTTGCTCGGGTGATTCCACCAGGCGGCGCAGCATCAGGTAGCCCATGTAGATCAGCCAGAGAACGAAGGTTGTGGTGAGCCGGGCGTCCCAGGTCCACCAGATTCCCCAGACGGGCTTGGCCCAGATGGGACCGCTGACCAGGTTGAGCGTCAGGAAGACCGCGCCCACCTCGGCCGCCGAAGCTGCCCGAACGTCCCACTGGCGGTCGCGTTTCCGCAGGAATCGGAGGCTGCAGAAGCACACCAGGTAGATGGCCAGGAAGCCCACCCAGGCGGAAGCAACGTGGAAGTAGAAGATCTTCTGCACGATCCCCATGGTGAGCTCCACCGGCGCCAGCACAAAGATGGCGTAGAGAGCCGCTATCATGGCCAGCAGGGCCACGAGCCAAAGTCTTTTTTGCAAGCCGACCATGGGTCCTTCCGCTCCGGCGCCGGTGCCTGCCGAACAATCGGGACATATTACCCAAAGTTGCAGCCCAGCACCAGAAACCTCATTTCTCCAGGACGTATTCGAAGGTCATCAGGGGAAGGGTCACGAAGATGATGTCGTAGGCCGCCAGCACCTGCATCCAGAAAAACATCACCCGTTCTTCCGGGGGTTGGGCAAAATTGGCGGCGGTCGCCAGGACCACGCTGAGAATCACGGGCAGGACCAGGGGCACTAGCAGCACCGGCAGCATGACCTCGCTCATGCGGGTGTTGGCGGAAACGGCAGCCAGCAGCGTGCCCACCGAGGCAAAGCCGAGAGTCCCCAGGAAGGTAATGGCCGCCATCCAGCCGATCCTGGGCCAGATGCCGTAGTTGAAGAGAAGGGAAAACAGGCAGAGGATGATGGCCTGGGCCAGCAGCAGGAAGAGCAGGTTGGCCAGCATCTTTCCCAGGTAGATGCTGCTCCACTTCACCGGAGACAACATCAAGCCCTCCAGGGCGTCGTTTTCCTTTTCGCCGGCGAAGGACCGGTTCATGCCGAGGAGTCCCGCGAAAATGAAGGTCATCCACAGCAGTCCCGGCCCGAACTTCCTGATTTCCTCCGAATCGGGCTCGAATGCGAAGTTGAACATCAGGATGACCAGGAGCCCGAACAGCAGCATGGAGGTCAGGACATCCTTGGTCCTGTATTCGGTCAGGAGGTCCTTCATCAATATGGCTGCCGTCTGGTTCCAGAACTTCACGCTAGCGCCTCACTGGAGCGGCGATTCTTGAAGACCGTAGACATCCGGTCGCAACCGATCGCGTCTCGAACGCCGCGCTCTCAGTTCTTTCGCCCCTCCGCGCCGGGAGGATCTCCTCTAAGGAACTGCCGGTAGCGGCCGCGAGCCGCCGCAGAGTCGCCGGTCCATTCGCTCACGATGCGGCCACGGTCCAGCAGGACCCAGCGGCTGACTCCCTTCAGACCCTGCTCCAGGTTGTGGGTGGCCATGACGATGGTTCGCCCGGCTGCCGCCCATTGCCGCAGCCGTTCCGAAAGGAGCTCGGCTGCTTCCAGGTCGAGCCCGGTGAAGGGTTCATCCAGCAGCAGCAGCTCGGGCCCGTGCAGCGTGGCGCGGGCAATTGCCAGGCGCTGCTGCATCCCGCGAGAGAAGCCGCGCACCGGACGATCGGCGCTGAGGTCCAACCCTGCCTCGGTCAGGGCGGCGGCGACCCGTTCGCCGGATCTCGCCAGCCCGTGCAGCCGGGCGTGCAGCCGCAGGTTCTCTCTGGCGGTCAGGCCGGGATAGAGAAGGGTCTGGTGGGCCACCACTCCGATCCGCTCCCTCCCGCGCTCGGGGTCCCGGGCGACATCCAGTCCGCAGATCCGCACCCGGCCCCGGTTGGGCTTCGCCAGTCGAGCCATGATCCGCAGCAAGGTGGACTTGCCGGCGCCGTTGCGACCCAGCAACACCAAGAATTCACCTTGCTGGACGCGCAGGGATACGTTCGCCAGGGCCGGGTTGAGCCCGAACCATTTTTCGGCGTTCTCGACCACCACGGCGTCGTCGTCCATCATCGGCTCACTCCGACGCCCGCCACCTGAAACAAACGCCGGCGCCTGGCGGCTGGAAACCGGTTCAAAGTCGAGCAGGGGCAAATTTTTGATTCACATCGATGCACAGGATTTTTTCAGGAAACGGCCGGCTTCCAATGCCGCGAATCCGCAAA
>JAPPFQ010000269.1 GCA_028875135.1 Acidobacteriota bacterium | reverse complement strand
CTCCAGCCCCTGCGCACCAGTTCGGTCGCCAGCCAGTCCAGCAGTTCCGGATGGCTGGGCTCGGCTCCCATGCGCCCGAAGTCGTTGGGAGTACTCACGATGCCCGATCCGAAATGCCACTGCCAGAGGCGGTTGGCCAGCACTCGAGCGGTCAGGGGATGGTCGGGGCGGCTCAGCCACAGGGCCAGCTTGGCCCGGGATCGGGGAACCGCCAGCTCCGAGGACGGCTGCTCCAGGTCCATTCCGTTGGCCAGGACTCGAGGAAGCCCCGGTTCCACCTTCTCCAGGTCTTTCCCCAGGTCGCCCCGATCCAGGACGTGGACCGCCGGAACCAGCTCGGCCTGGCGGTGGCCCATGACCACCGCCTTGGGAATGTCGAAGAGGGCGTCGTAGTGGGTCTGGTGGGAGGCTTCGGTGGTCGGCACCTTCAGCACGGCGTGGCCCAGCTTCTCCACGAGCTCCTTGCGCCGGACCTTCTCCTGCGGGGTCAGGTGCTTTTCCAGATCCAACAGGGTCAGACCGTTCGGGTCCCCCAGCTTCTTCAAGGCCTCGGCCAGGGGGGCGGCCAGCTTCTCCTGCACCAGGGTGCGGTCGTCGTCCGGAATTTCGAAGGCTTGCACCACCTCCGCCGGAAACTCCGCTTTCTTGGCTTCGAACACGCGCCGGCTGACTTTCTTTTCCAACAGCCGGTGCGTCCAGCGGAGCTCGGCCAGGGTCAGGAAGCCGGAGTAGGATTCGGACCGGTGAAACATGGAGAGCTTGGTCACCACCGGAATTTCCATGGTGTCGCTGGCTGCGAAGATGGCCTGGAAGCGGTAGTAGTCCTTCTGGGAGAGGGGATCGAACTTGTGGTCGTGACAGCGTGCGCAGCCCAGCGTGAGCCCCATGAACGCCGAGGCGGTGGTGTCGACCCAGTCGGTCAGGATTTCATTGAGTTCCCTGCTGGCGTCCATCTTGGACTCGCCCGTCTGGGGCACCAGACCGTAGAGACCGGTCCCCACCCGGGCCTCCAGCGCCCGCAGCTTCTCCACCGGGATGGCGTAGCTCCCCTCCAGGTCCAGGTTGTTGGGCCAGAGCTCGTCGGCCGCGATCTGCTCCTGGAGGAATCGGTCGAAGGGCTTGTCTTCATTGAAGGACTTGATGACGTAGTCCCGGTAGCGCCAGGCATGGGGGAAGAAGGCGTCGGTTTCAAACCCGGCCGAGTCGGCGTAGCGCACCACGTCCAGCCAGTGCCGTCCCCAGCGTTCGCCATAGTGGGGAGAATCGAGCAATTCATTCACTACCGACTGGAAGGCCCGGGGCGAGTCGTCCGCGAGGAAACGGTCCACCTGTTCCGGCGTGGGGGGAAGGCCGATCAGGTCGAAGTAGGCGCGCCGAATCAAGGTGCGCTTGTCGGCAGGCGGGGCCGCCGGCAAACCCTTTTCCCGCAGCTTGGCCAGCACGAAGGCGTCGATCGGGTTTCCCTGCCACTCCTTTCCGTCCACCGGGGGTAAAGAGGGGCGCCGCGGCTTGCGGAACGACCACCAGTCGGGCTCTTTGCCGGCCGGGTCGGCGTCGCCGCCGCTTTCTTCCCAGACGGCGCCGGCGTCGATCCATTGGCGGATGAGGTCCAGCTTTTCCCGGGGCAGGCGGGGCGACTCGGGGGGCATTTGGAGTTCCCCGATGTGGGCGGCGGCCTGGAACAGAAGACTGTCTTCGGCCTTTCCCGGAACCAGAGACGGTCCGCGTGAGCCCCCCTTGAGGAAGGATTCCCGCTGCCTCAAGTCCAGGCCCGACATCTGGGCGGCCCCGTGGCAGCTCAGGCAGTTCTCGGCCAGAATGGCCTGGACGGACTCGAACAGCGACGGCTTGTCTTGGGCCAGGCCGGCGGTCACCGAACTCGAGAGCCCGGCAAGCAGGGCCAGAACCGGAAGGAATTTCGTCCGCATTGGGTTGTTCACCGACATCGATCGGCGGCCGCATGCCAGACGGCTGCCGCAGCCGAACTCAGACCTGCCGGTAGTCCTCTAGAACCTCGAAGCGCATCACGCTGTCGGTCATCCAGCAGTCCTTGTAGGGAGCTTCGGACTGGCGTGACAACTGGAACAGATAGCCCACCCGGCTGCCGTCCCCTGTCTTCAGGATGACCGCCTGGGAGGCCTGACTCCCCTCCCGCTCGAGTTTACCATACCGTGCCCCCCGATGATTGAGCATGGGCCGGTAAGCCGGATTGTGCACCATCTCGATAAATCGCGGCAGGGGGCCGGTGACCTTCTTGTTGGCCGGCGAGGCGAAGCGGAAGGTGATTTCAATTCCGGCATCCGGGTGGGGCCGGTCATTGTCTCCCAGGGCCTCGATCTGGATCCGCACCACCTTGTCCGGCGGGTAAGCCGGCCGCGGGCGCAACTCCGACCGGGCCCCTGTCGCCTCTCCGGCAGCCTGCAGCCCGGCTGAAAGCCGGCTCCAGTCTAAAGGATTCAAGACCCACCAAAGCAGGACCGTTCCGGCGAAGGCAATCACAACAATGCGGGCCAGGGGCCGACTGCAACACTTCATGGGATTGCGCTGCCTTCAAGAGACACGGGTCCGGTGGCGCGGCGCCCTTGCCTCTCGTGGTTCTCAGGTTTATTCAGAGTGGCAAGTATAGCGCCTCGGAAGGCGGCTTGCACCCATTGAGCAGGGGGTTCCCTCGGTGGGATGATGTCCACCCGGGAACGCGGGCGTCCCGCCCGCACAACACTGGCAAAGCCTCGCCCATCTCTTCGACCCGGGTTGGTCGGCGACGGCGCCAGGTCTCTGCTTCGACCGGGCCTATGCCGCTCCCGCCGTGAGGGTGGCCGGGTGCCACATCGCAGGGACACTGAGCGGCACGCAACGGGAGTGCATGCGGGCGGGACGCCCGCGCTCCCGGGTGGGACTTCTTCGCAAGCTGTATTGCCTCCACGGCAAGGAATGAAGCTAGAATCTCAGGTGTGCGGGAAAGCCGCAGGCGGGGATGTGGAGATACTTGTAGCCGGAATTACCGGAACCGATGAATTTTGACCCAGTGCCCAATCCTGAACAGGTCCGCCAAGCCCTGGCCCACGCCACCGGGACGATGCTGGAATCACGAGTCCCGGCGGGCCACTGGGAAGGTGAGCTGTCGAGCAGTGCCCTTTCCACCGCCACGGCCGTGCTGGCATTGGCCGTGGTTCTGCGGGAGGGAGAACGGCAGTTGGACCCGGCTTTGATGACCACCTGCCGGAGGCTGACAGCCCGGGGAACGGAATGGCTGGTTGAGAATCGAAATGCGGACGGTGGCTTCGGCGATACGGTGGGGAGTCCCAGCAACCTGAGCACCACGGTACTGGTCTGGGCGGCCTTGACAGCCGTGGACAGAAGTTCCGAGAAAGCACTGGCCGCGACCCGGGCCTGGCTCAGCGAGAAGGCCGGAAGCCTGGACGTCGATGCGCTGGCCGCGGCCATTACCGCCCGCTACGGAAAAGACCGGACTTTTTCGGCGCCTATCCTGACCGCCTGTACCCTGGGCGGCGCCTTTGGAGCGGATGCCGGTGCCTGGAATCGGGTGCCTCAGCTTCCCTTCGAGCTGGCCGTCTGTCCCCCGCAGTGGTTCAAGTGGCTGCGCCTGCCGGTGGTCAGCTATGCCCTGCCGGCCCTGATTGCCATCGGCCAGGTCCGCCATCGCTTCCGGCCCACCCGAAACCCCTTGCTGCGTCTGATCCGCTCGCTGGCACGACGGCGAAGTCTGGGGCTGCTGCAGAAAATTCAGCCGGCAAGCGGCGGTTACCTGGAAGCGATTCCGCTCACCAGCTTTGTGGTCATGAGCCTGGCGGCCGGCGGCCAGGTGGAGCATCCCGTGGTCTTGCAGGGTCTCGACTTTCTGGCGGGAACCGCTCGCAGCGACGGGGCCTGGCCCATCGATACCAACCTGGCCACCTGGGTGACCACGCAGTCTCTTGCCGCCCTGGCCGCCGGCGAAGGCCTGAAATCCCACCTGGGTGAGGACCAGAGGGAAGGACTCCGTCGCTGGCTGCTGGACCAGCAATATCGCAGTCTGCATCCCTATACCCATGCCGACCCGGGCGGCTGGGCCTGGACCGATCTTCCGGGCGGGGTTCCGGATGCCGACGATACGGCCGGAGCCCTGCTGGCCTTGAGCAACCTGGGCCCCATCGATGCCGAGTCGATCCAGGCGGCTTGCGCCGGGGTGCAATGGTTGCTTGATCTGCAGAACGGGGACGGAGGCATTCCCACCTTTTGCCGCGGCTGGGGACGGTTGCCCTTCGATCGCAGCAGTCCCGATCTGACGGCTCATGCGCTGCTGGCCTGGTCAAGCTGGCAACAGTCTGTTCCGCCCCGACTTCGAACCGGCCTGCAGTCGGCCGCGAGGCGCGGTGTGGAATATCTGGCCGGTTCCCAGGGAGAGGACGGGGCCTGGGTCCCGCTCTGGTTCGGCAACCAGTCGGCCCCCGGCGAAGAGAACCCGACCTATGGCACGGCTCGGGTCGTTCTGGCCCTCAACTGCCTGGTGCGCGACGGAGACGTTCCGGTTGAAGGCATGAGGGGGCGCGGCATCCAGTGGCTCCTGGCCGCGCAAAACGCCGACGGCGGCTGGGGCGGCGCCGGGGGAGTGGATTCGACCGTCGAGGAGACGGCGCTGGCGGTGCAGGCCCTGGCCGATGCCCTCGAGTTGGCTTCGCCTGCCCGGGGCTCGGCAGGAGCCTCCGTAGAGGCCGCCGTCGGCAAGGGCGCCGACTGGCTGATCTCGGAGACCCGAGGAGGATCGGACTTCAAGCCGTCCCCCATCGGGCTCTACTTCTCCCGGCTGTGGTACTACGAACGCGAGTACCCGGTCATCTTCACCG
>JAPPFQ010000071.1 GCA_028875135.1 Acidobacteriota bacterium | reverse complement strand
CGCCCGACCGCCCCGCCGGCGGGAACGTCATGGGCCCGGCCGGCCAACCGGCCAAAACCGGTTCGGGTCACGACGTGAGAATCTTGTAAAGCAGGCCAAGCATGGGAATGGCCAGCAGGCTGATGAGCGCCCAGATGAACTTGTTCAGGGCGTTCATCTCTGTCCGGAGCGCGGTGAACTGAGTCTGCATCTCAGACCGGAGCTCGGTGATCTGAGTCTGCATCTCGGACCGGAGCTCGGTGATCTGAGTCTGCATCTCGGACCGGAGCTCGGTGATCTGAGTCTGCATCTCGGACCGGAGCTCGGTGATCCGAGTTTGCATCTCGGACCGGAGCTCGGTGATCTGAGCCTGCAGGTCGGACCGGAGTTCGGTGATCTGAGCTCCGATGGCAGTCGTGACGTTCTGCCCACTCAATTGACGTATCTCCTCGATGGCGGGATGAATCAGCTTGGGGTCCGCGCCGCTTTCGATCAGGACCCGATGGATTGCGCTGGTTTCAGGCTTGGACGTGGTCGGCATCAACTTTCTCCCTTTCCGGATGGGGTGATTCCGCTCACCCAACCCGCGAATACGATCCAATCCAAAGAGGGAGAAAGGTGCGGCCACGCCGGGGACGGCAAGAGCCGATCGGCACCGGCGAAACCATACCCTGAACAGTATACCCTGACAGCCTCGCTCTTGCCGCCACAACTCCTTGCCCGATTTCCCTGGCTCCGCCTCCCGGCCACGGCGAACAACCGGGCTACCCCTAATGCCTCGGGTCCGGCGGCAGAGCCTCCATGTAGGCCACGATGGCTTTCATGTCCTCGGGGGGGAAATCGTAGGGCGGCATGACGCTTTGGGGGTCGAATTTCTGGGGGTCGCGGAAGTGGTCCTCCAACCATTCGGCCGTACGGCGCTGACCCACTCCGTTGAGAGGGGGACCGCTCTCCTCCCCGCTTCCATTGACGACATGGCAGGCGCCGCACTGGCTTTCCTGGTAGATCACAGCCGCTCGCATGGCATAGGGGGGCACGGCGTCAAGAGCGGCGGCGTTTGTCGGTGTCAGCTTCAACACGAAGGCGGCCAGGCTGTTCAATTCCTCGTCGGAAACGGCCGTGACCGAGCTGGGACTGCCCGGTACCGCTTCGGATGGATTTCCGAAGTGCCCCATGAGCCACTCAGTGGGCTTTCGATGGGTAACCGTGGCCAGGGTGGGCCCCATCTTGGGCTCGCCCTCGGCCAGGTTGTGGCAACCGGCGCATTTCTCGCGCTGGAAATAGGCCCGGCCGGCCAGCTCGACAGGCGTCAGGAGCCGCCAGTCCGCGGCAGCCGCGTGCACCTCCTGAGCAGGCTCCGTCTGACCGGGGTGGGTCAGGACCGCCGCCACCGTCAGCGCCAGCCAACCGGCCAATACCATACCCACCACGCCGAAGGCCAGCGTCCGCTGCTGGATGCGCTTGACCTTGGCGCGATCCAGAAAAGGAACGGCCAGCAAGGCAAGGACGGCCAGGGTGGGCAGGATCACCGCTCCAACCACTTCCCAACGGCCTTCGAAGAACTTGAGCATCTGAAAGAGAAAGAGGAAGTACCACTCAGGACGTGGGACATAGGTGCTGTCACTGGGGTCCGCCACATGCTCCAGGGGAACGTCCACGGTGGCCGCCAGAACAAACAGAAGAACGAAGACGCCGAAAAAGGCCATCAGGTCCTTGAAGGCCTGCCCGGGATAGAATTTTTTCTTGGGTTGCCCGATCGCCTGTGGGGAAGGTGTTACGCCGTGCTTTCGCACCAGGTGGATGTGGAGCATCATCAGGAGCACGGTCAAGGCCGGCAGCATCAGCACGTGCAGGGTGTAAAAACGGGTGAAGGTGGAAACGCCCACGCCCTCGGTTCCGCCCAGAAACTCCAGAATGTACTCCCCGAACAGCGGCACCAGGCCGGCAATCTGAACGGTCACTACCGTGGCCCAGTAGGCCCGGTTGTCCCAGGGAAGCAGGTAGCCGGTCAGTCCGAAGGCCAGCACCAGCAACAGCAGCAGCACCCCCAGAATCCAGGTCGCCTCACGCGGCTTCTTGTAGGCTCCCCACAAGGCCACCTGGACCATGTGCAGTCCCACCACCACCACCATGAGGCTGGATCCCCAGTGGTGGAGTCCCCGGATCAGGCGCCCGCCGGTGATCTGGGTCACAATGTACTGGAGGCTATGGTAGGCATCCCCGGGCTGGGGAGCATAGTTGAAGGCCAGAAGAACGCCGGTAAAAGCCTGGACGAAGAAGAGGAAGAGGGCAATGCTGCCGAAAACCTGGTGCCAGCCGCTGGAAGCGGGGATGTCGTCGAAGAGGAAGTTCTTGACGGCCGTTTCGAACCCGGTGCGATGGTCCACCCAATCCAGGATTCTTCGAATCAGGTCCCTCATTGGCCGTCATTCTCCGGGACGGTCCGAACCTGACCGAGCCAAAGGCGGTTCCCTTCCGTTCGAGTTTCGAAGCGGTCCAGCGGGCGAGGGGCGGGGCCTTCCAGCACCTCTCCCTTGATGGAAAAGCCGGAAGTGTGGCAGGGACAGACAAATCGATCGCTGTCGGTTTCCCAGTGATAGCCGCATCCAAGGTGGGTGCATCGGGGTGAAAAGGCGATCAGTTCCTGCTCGGTCCTGACCACCCAGGCGGTAGACCTTTCGATGGAGGTCTTCCAACCGTCCACCCGTTTGCGTTGGAAAGCGAGTTCCCGGGGCTCGTTCAGAGGGAGAGCCGATACGTCGCCGGCGTCGGTCCAGCCTTTTTGGCCGCCTCCCTTCCTTCGAGACGGAAACAGGTAGCCGACGGCCGGAACTGCCAGCGAGGCCGCGATCAGGCTGCTCACTCCATAGATCATCCGCTGATAGAAGGTTCTGCGCGAGCTGGACTGTGGGTCCTTTCCCATTCCTTGAGTTCCTCGGGAGCGTCGTGACAGAGGCAGGCAGCCAAACCGGCGCCTATTATGACAGACCTGGAGGATCGATCTGAAGGACAAAACGCCTCGGGGGGACCCATCCGGTTCCAATGAGTTGCGCCATTGGCACCATTCCCTGCACTCTTCTCAGGCGTGAAACCCCCGGTGACCGAGACCCGTATGGCTTTTCCCCAAGAGATTCATCCATTCCGAAAAGAGTCATTGGAATTCCAACCCGTTAAGTTGTACTCTATTAGCGCTATGCACCGATTGACTTGGCTGTGGGTGCTGACGGGGCTCCTGCTCGTCATCCCTTCTTCCCCGGCCCAGGCCCAATCCCCGACCTTCTCACTCAACCAGATCGCGGACCGGTTTCCCTCCCGGGGATACGAACCCCGTGTGGCCTTCTGGCGGGATGTCTTCAGCAAGTATGGCGCCAACCAGATCATCCTCCACGATACCGACGACTTGAGGCTGATCTACGAGGTGGTCGAGTTCAAGGAGGGCTTCGGCCGCAGCCGAGCCGCCTCCAGGCGCCAGCGGAGGACAGTGCGCGCCCGCATTCACCGCCTGTCGGTTGCCATGAACCGCTTGCGGACCCACGGCCCCGATCCCAAAAACCCCGACGCGGTGCAGCGGGGAATCCTGAAGGTGATCCGCTCCGCGGGCCTGCAACCCACGCCCGCGCTTTTCAGAAAGCTGCGCCACAACATCCACGCCCAAAGAGGCGTGAAGGAACGGTTTCGCAACGGCATCATTCGCTCCGGTCGCTACCTGGAGACCATGGAGTCCATCTTTGAGAAACATGGTCTTCCCAAAGAACTGGTGCGCCTCCCTCACGTGGAATCCTCCTTCAACTACGCGTCCCGCTCCAGCAAGGGCGCCGCCGGCATCTGGCAGTTCATGCCCAGGACCGGCAGAGCCTACAAGATGCGGGTCGGCCGAAACGTCGATGAACGCCTGGACCCCATCACCGCTACCGACGGCGCCGCCCGCTATCTGAAAGACGCCTATCGGAAACTGGGAAACTGGCCCCTGGCCATAACCTCCTATAACCATGGCCAGGCCGGGATGGCTCGAGCCAAGCGCCGTCACGGGCCCAACCTCCTCAACATCATCGACAAGTACCGGTCCAGGTCGTTCCGCTATGCCAGCAAGAACTTCTACGCCGAGTTTCTGGCTGCCGTCGAGGTCTCCGAGAATTATCGCTCCTACTTCGGTCCGCTGGAGCTGCTGGAACCCCACCGTTATCGGGAGATCTACCTGGAAAAATCGGTCCGTGTGAGGACCTTCACAGTCATTGAAGGGCTTTCCCAAGACCTCCTGCGGGAGTACAACCCGCAGTTCAAGCGCCGCCTCTGGACCCGTACACGGATCCTTCCGGCGGGTTTCAAACTCCGCATCCCTGCCGCCAAGGCGGAAGAAGCTCGTGTAGCCCTGGCCAAGGCCCCGGCCGTCCGCTGGCGCGGCGCTCCCGCCAAGGTGCCCCCGGACGGCTATCGGATCCGATCAGGGGACTCTTTGGGGGTTATTGCGCGACGCTTCGGAACCTCGGTGAAGGCTATTCAACGGTTAAACGACCTGGAAGGCACCCGGATCTACGCCGGCCAGGTTTTGAGGATCCCCGGTTTGCGCCGAGCCTCAACCGGCCAGGGTGGCTCTTCCCGGTCACGGACGGCCGGAGGAGCGTCGGCCGAACCCGCCTCACCGCCGCCAGCTAGCTACCGGGTCCGGCGGGGAGATTCGCTAAGCGTGATTGCCCAAAGATTCGGCACCTCCGCAGGGGCCATCAGACGAATGAACGGCCTCAGGGGATCCCGCATTCACCCGGGCCAGGTGCTGAAGCTGTCCGAGTCGCCTCCGGCTTCGAAGCAGGCTGCAGGTCCTGACCAGACGGCCCCGGCCAAGGCCAAGGCTCAGTCCGGTTCAACGC
>JAPPFQ010000670.1 GCA_028875135.1 Acidobacteriota bacterium | reverse complement strand
GCACCGTCTTGCACAAGGACAGGCCGGCCGCGGGGCAACTGGTGGTGTGTTCCCAACCCCGGACGAACGGACAGGTGCACCACTATCTGAACAAGGTTCCAGGGGCGACGGTTCAAGTGGAGTCGTTGCAGAGCGAGATTGACGGTGACCTGATCGAGATCATGTTCAGCGGTCCGCTCGGAGTGATGGAAGCCGTCGAGGGGCGTCTCAGGGAATCCGGATTCGAGAAGCATGTGAGAATCGCCAAAACCTATTACCGGGAAAAGGACCTGGGAATTATCGACGTGTTGAACAAGGATTGTTCCAAGCGTTCCGCCCTGGACTTTCTGGCGCGGTCTCGCGGCATTCGGTCAACGGAAATCATGGCCATCGGAGACAATCACAGCGACCTGGAGATGCTGGAGTACGCGGGAGTGGGTGTGGTGATGGCTAACGGCGTGGCGGTGCTCAAGAATCGCGGGTTTTACGAGACGGCATCCAATGACGACCTGGGGGTCGCCCGGGCCGTTGGTCGGTTTATTCTCCAGTCACAAGGCTAGCCTCGCTTCCGGAAGATCATGGAGGTTCCGGAAGACCTGGGGCGCCGCTTCCGGTAGAGCTGCCAATAGCTGTCCTGGATGAAGTCGGTGGGTTTGTAGCCGAGCTTGGCCGCCAGGGCCGGAATGTCTCGGGCGGATCCCTCGATTTCGAGAAAGTCGCCGATGGGGGTTTCGTCGAAGGTCACCGTCAGCTTTTTTCCGGAGGGCTTGCCGGGCTCGAGAATGGTACGAAACTTCTGATATCGGAAACTGGGTTCGAAGCCGAGGCTCCTCAAGAGCTGCCGGACAACCCGGGCATCGCCGAGTTCCGTTTCCAGTTCCTGCCGTATCTTGTAGCGGGTGGAGTGCCGGGAAGGGGTCTTGAGAGTGATCCAGGCCCGGTCGCCGAAGGATCGTACCCGCAGGAGTTGGCGGCGCGCGGCCAGGGACCGGTCCGGGGTGTCGAAAATCCAGTTATCCTCGAAGGCTCGGGGCATTCGGATCCGGAAACCGAGTCGAACCAGTCGATCACGCACCTCGGGGAGGTCGGCCAACTCGATTTTCACCTCGGTCTCGATGGACTTGGCCGGTGCGTCTCGATGTGTGCCGGGTTTTACTGGCATGATTCTCCAGGTTGGCGACCGTGTTGGCGAACGTTGACAACGTCTTGCCGAGATGTTACAACCGCCGGGTGGAGTTGGTCGTAACTTCTTCCTGCCGGTTCACATTTTCTGGGAGGTCGTCTAACGGTAGGACAGCAGACTCTGGATCTGCCTATCGGGGTTCGAATCCCTGCCTCCCAGCCAAATTTTTTACGCTTCGATTCCCTGACAAAAGAATGGTGTCCGGGGTGGGCGATTCCCCTCAGTCGGTCAGAGAATGCCTCACAATGGCCCCGGTCAGAGAGACCCTTCCTTCATTGACCTCGAATCACCCCTCCGGCATTTCGGTCATGACGGTGCTGCCTCAACGTTCCGGTCGGGACTTACCGTCCATAGTCTGCGGGCAATGGCTTGGCCTGGATTCGCCAAGGTAGCACTTTGCCCAAGGCAACAGCAAGGGTCGCGGTCACCGTGGTATCGGTCGCCTGTGACATTTAGGGGTCTATAGCTGTCTGGACTGGTGAATAAGGCTGCCCTGGAAGGGTGTTCGCGGGGCTGTATTCGGATTTTCCAGCGCCCGGCCTTGCGGTGGGAAAGCATCGGTTCGGTCAATTCACAGTTCCTGTGGAAAACCCTGTGGAAAAACAGGGAATGAGGACCGGAACTCGTTGATTAGCAATGAAAAAGACCAAGCTGCACACAAATGGGTGTACTGTGTTAAGTCATTGAAAATAAACATGTTAATAATTCCTACCAAATTCAGAGTTCCCATAGGGGAAGATTTCGCCGGAAACCCTGCAATCACTGGGTTTTCCACAATCGGATTGCGGGAATGCCCCACTGGGAGGGGGTTTTGGAGGTCCGAACCGTGTAGATCCAATAGCTGTAAGGCTTTCGCCCGGAAGGATGTGAACAAAAGATGTCCCTCATGTTACCGATTGTCTTGTCGAAGGGCGCATTGGCGGGGGCCGTAACGGCGTGCCGGCGGGAGAAAGTGGGGAACGGCCGCCTGGCTCGATCAGGCCGCTTGAACGATCTTGAGATACCTGTGGAGGCAATTCTCCAGGCCGTAGTCGAGGGAATCCACGGCGATGGCGTGGCCGATGGAAACCTCGAGAATTCCCGGGATGGTAAGGAACAGACTCAGGTTTTTGAGGTTCAAATCGTGTCCCGCGTTGACTCCCAGGCCGAGTTCGCGGGCATGGACCGCGGCCCGTCGGTAGTTGTGCAGGACTTCGTTCTGAGAGCCTCCTCCGAACGCATCCGCGTAAGCTTCAGTGTAAAGCTCGATGCGATCGGCGCCGGTTGCCGGTACGCGGTCCACCTGAGCCAGGTCCGGGTCCAGGAAGAGGCTTGCACGGATTCCTGCTTCCCGGAGTTCCGCGATGATCGGCTGAAGTCGGTTCCCGTCCCGGCGCAGATCCCATCCGTGATCGGAGGTCAGTTGCTGGGGAGCATCGGGGACCAGCGTGCACTGGGTGGGCTTGGCCTTCTTCACCATGTCCAGGAAAAAGGGCGTTGGATTTCCTTCAATATTGAACTCGACCGATCGCTCGGCGGTCACGGCGGCCAGATCGAACACGTCCTGGTATCTGGTGTGGCGCTGGTCGGGTCGCGGATGGACGGTGATGCCGTGAACTCCGGTTCCGATGCAGCGCCGAGCCATGGCGACCAGGTTCGGCAGATCCTTGTCTCGAGAGTTTCTCAGCAAAGCAAATTTGTTCAAATTGACGCTGAGCTTGGTCATGGCACCGACCCGAGTCTTCTGTTCACCGACAGGCTGAAGCAGATCCCTTCCACTGCCTCCGGCACCCGTGGAGACGAACGATCGCCGTGGGCAATAACGGCTCCAGGACATCCTAATGATCTTGTCTCGGATTTTCCAGGCCTGGATTCGGAACCGAATTGGGGGAGAACCCCATCAGGTCAGCCGCCCCCCTGTCCCCGACGACCGAGAAGAATTCCTGATTGAATATGGATGCACAGGATAATCAGCATGGGCGGCTGCTGCACGAGAGGCTGACTCGGGCGATGATCGCCTGGGGATTTGAGGATGTCCAGGACTACAAGGCAGGCGTCTCCGGAAAAAATCCTGTGCATCCTGTGTATCCATGTCCATAAACCATCGATCCATAGGTGACTCGGTTGTCACCTCCCCCCAATAACAACCCATCCATTCGTTTGTTGGTGTTCATTCGTGGTTCGTCGTTTCCCTTCGTAGGTCACTCTTTTTCGTTTGTTTTCAGGCACACCGGTGGCAGGGAAGCGAGGTTCTGCAGATTTCCTTGATTTCCCAGGGTTTTTCCGGAAAGGAGTTTCCGCCGGTTGCTTCAACCGGAGGGATCAACCGCCGCGCTCAGACGGCTATTGAAAGAATGCTGTCGGCAGACATAGAATGCCTGAGCCGGCGGACGGATCATTCCGGGGCTGGACGCGAGAGGACTTGAAGGGCTCCAGGGGCTGAGGGTCAGAGCTCGTTCCCGGGCCGGCATCGAGAATCGGTTGTGCGAATCCCGTCCAATCATCCTCTCAGTCAACTGTTCCGTCATCTGGTGTGGAGACGATTCTCCCGCGATGCCGGTGTCCGGGATGCCGAAGCCTGCAGCTACGTTTCGGAGGTCCTGATCCGCTTCACCCATATCGAGAACCTCTACAGGATTCGCAATGCTCGAGGACGAAGGCTGGAAGATGTGGCCGAAATGCTCTTGGAATCCAATCCCCTGCTGGATGGGCGTTCATTCGACCGCGAGCGTGAGGTGAGACGCCACGTGGGCGACTACACTCTTTTCTTTGCAGGCATCTTTCCGGAACGATTGGAGCACCTGCCTCGACTCAAGCGGCTGTCCCTGGACGTGTTTGTCGACTATATCCGGGCCGGAAAGGAGTCCTACGGTATAGTTTCCGCTTTCAACCTCTTCGAATATCGAAGAGAAGCGTCGCTGTTCCGGCGCCTGGCCGATGGCTTCGAACAGTGTGTCTACGGTTTGAACCTGGTCAAGAGAGACCTGGAGACCCTGCAGGGAAGGCAATACCGGTTCTGGCAGGAAGCCCTGGATTAACCCTGAGCCGCTGTTGAAGGCGGCTCCAAAATGGGTCACGCAATGGGGGGAAGACGATGAAATCCGCTATTGGACTGATGTCGATGGCTGGACTCCTGGCAGGATTCTGCCTGCCTTTGACGGGAGCCGAACCGGAACTGGTTTCGGTGCGGAAAATCTGGGATCGGGCGCCCCACAATGCCTTCACCGACCTGATTCGTTTCCGCGACCAATGGCTTTGCACCTTTCGTGAAGGCGACTACCACGGAAGCCGGCCAACCCGGGAGGTGATGCCCGAAGGGAAGTCGGGCAGGCCCGGTCAGGTCCGGGTTATCGTTTCAAAGGACGGGGAGCGTTGGGAATCGGCGGCCCTGTTGAGTGAAAAGGGGGTGGACCTGCGCGATCCCAAGCTCTCGGTCATGGAGGACGGCCGCTTGATGCTGCTGGCCGGAGGATGTATCGACGATCCCCTCAAGGAGGAGCAGTGGGGCTATGTCACCCGGGCGCCGCGAGTGGCCTTTTCGGAGGACGGCCACCGGTGGACGCCAACTCGCAGACTGCTGGCCGAGGACCATTGGTTGTGGCGGGCTACCTGGCACGAGGGCAAGGCCTACAGCCTTTCCAAAATGGGCGAATCGCGGATGCCCCGGCGCGGTTTCCTGTACTGGACGCGCGACGGCCTGAACTGGCT
>JAPPFQ010000491.1 GCA_028875135.1 Acidobacteriota bacterium | reverse complement strand
GGCGGGACGCCCGCGCTCCCGGGTGGGGTGCACCCTCCATCCCTCTTGCTCCTCGAGGGGGTGTGCGCCAAAATGCCGGGCTCATGCCGTTCCCGCCGGCCGGCTGGCCGGGTGCTACATCGCAGGGAAACCGAGCGGCACGCAACGGCAGTGCATGCGGGCGGGACGCCCGCGCTCCCGGGTGGGCCTCCTCCCATCCCTTTTGTTCCTTGAGGGGGCAGGCGCCGGCATGCCGGGCCGCGGCTCGTGCCGATGCGGCAGAGCCGTTACGCTTGGTGGCCCTTGCCGGTCCTTCGTGTGGCTTCGTGGATCACTCTTTTTTCGTTTGTTTCCAATAACTCCGTAAGGCGGGCCGGTCTCTCTAGTGTAAAGTAAGCTCCTGAGTAACGGTTCCAATCTTGGTGGCGCGCTTTTTCCCATCGATCCGAGGAGGGTTTCCATGAGTGAGAGGATGAAGAGGTTTGCCGACTATTTCAAGGAACTGGGAGCCGCGGACGTCGGGCATTCCGAGAATACCTACCTTGCGCATGGCGCCGGGGTCTATCGGGACCTGGAATCCTGGGGCTGCAGCCAGGAACTGTGCGATGCCGGCATGTTTCATTCGATCTACGGCACCGAGCTGTTCCAGGATTTCACCTTGCCGCTGGAACGCCGGGGTGAGGTACGGGACCTTATCGGAGAGCGGGCCGAGAGACTGGTCTATCTCAACTGTTGCCTGTTGCGCCAATCCCTGGACGAGAGCGTCGCGCGGGGACAGGAGCCCTACATTCTCAAGGATCGTTTCCTGCTGCAGGAGATCGAGCTCTCCCAAGAGGACTTCGACGACCTGTGCCGGCTCCACCTGTGCGATTGGCTGGAGCAGGTGCCGCGGGATCATCGCTGGGGTCTTCGCAGGCAGGCCTTCCGGCGCATGGCGGAAAGGCTTGGGGGAGTCGCCCTGGAATCCTACGACCGGGTTTTCGCCATGGAACCGGCCGAGAGCCGTAGTTGAGGAAATGCGGACTCGACCAGGTCATCCCCTCACGATCCCGTTGGCGGAGAAGCCCAACAGGTATCGCAGGGTTGGGGAGAGTCCGGCCAGCGTCGGCTCGGAGAAGCAGGTGCGGTAGTCGCTGAAGGGCTTGACCCAGGAACGGGAATAGTAGCCGAGCAGAGCCCGGCGGGGGCGGTCGGTGGTGTTGGGACCCGAGCGGTGCCAGGTGTTGGACAGCCAGACGGCCACCGATCCGGCGGGGGCTGTCAGGATCGCCTCCTGGTGTTCCTGTTGGGGGGCCCAGGCGGGCTTCTTCCTCAGCTTGTGGCTGCGGGGCACGACCCGGGTGGCGCCGTTTTCGGCCGTGAAATCGTCCAGCATCCAGGCATTCTGAACGGTCAAGGGGAAATCGGGCAGGGGTTCGGCCAGTTGACCCAGGGGCACATCCACGTGCCAGGCTCCTCCCTCGGTGGCTTGGGCGCCGATGCTGGTGGCGCTCAGGTCCGAGAGCACGCAGTCCTCGCCCAGGACCCCCCGGACCAGTTTCAGGATATGGGGTTCTTCCACCAGTTGCAGCGCCGCATTCGACTTGGCCGGCAGGTTCATGATGCGCTGGGACCGATCCTGATCGAAGAGCAGCGGGAGGTGAAAGAAGAGCTTCATGACCTGGTTGGGAGGCACCGGCCAGGCGGTGTTCCGGTTGAGTGCACGGGTGTGGCGGATCCTCTTCATGATTCGGGCCACTTCGGCCGCCGAGGCGGTGTAGCTCTCCGAGATGAAGGCTTCGATGGCATCGTCGTCGGGTCCCTCGGGGCCGTCGCCCGGGTCGAAGGGCCTCCGCTGTTCCTGCTCGAAGAGCCGGTCGACCTCCCCTCGAATCCGTTGCAGGCGCTTCCGGTCCAGGATACCCTCGAGCACCACGTATCCCTCCTGGTCGAGATGTCTGATGGCCGCCTCGAGATCGATCGCTTTCTTCATATTTCCGCCGAATCGGTGAGTCATGCGAGCCGGGATGCTCTCATTGCCTGCCGGTTGCCCGGCCAGGGGAGCCCGGATCCCCTAGCCACAGGCGCATCTTACTGTCAATTCCACCCCGGGAAAACACCTTTTCCGGGAGCGGGTTTTCTCCGAGGGAGATCGCATGGCGCATCACGACTGGATCATCGCGGGCGGCCGGGTGATGGACCCGGCCAATGGCATTGACGGACAACTGGACCTGTGTGTTCGGGAAGGGCGTATTTCCCTGTTGACCCGGTCGGCCCGGGCGGAAACTTCCGAACGGCGGTTCGACGCCAGGGGAATGCTGGTGGTGCCCGGCCTGATCGATCTTCACATGCACGGCTATGAGCACGTCACTCCTCTGGGCATCAACGTGGACCACTACTGCCTGGGGCGAGGGGTGACGACGGCGCTCGATACCGGCAGCGCCGGCTGCAGCACCTTCGAGGGCTTTCGAACCTATGCCTGCCGGTCCAGCCGGACACGCCTGTTGGCCCTGCTCAACATCTCCTGCGCCGGGCTGGCCTTCGCCAAGCTGGGCGGTGACAAGGCCACGCCGGGCGAGCTGGACTTGATGGAGCTGGCCGACCTGGAGGGCTGCATCGACTGCGTGAATGCCAATCGAGACCTGATTGCGGGAGTCAAGGTCCGTCTTTCGGCCTCACTGGCCGACGAGGGCCGCAACGAAGCCGAAGCCTATCGCCGGGCCCTGGACGCGGCTCGCGCGGTCCGGCTTCCCCTCATGGTTCACCATACGCTCTCCACGGTGAGCCTGGCGGACTGCCCGGGCAAAATGTCCGCGGGCGACATCTATACCCACACCTATCACGGATTCCGAAGCACCATCATCCGTTCGGACGGGACGTTGGATCCTTCGGTCCGAGAGGCCCGGGAAAGGGGCGTATTGTTCGACGTGGGTTTCGGGCAGGGATCGTTCAACTGGACGGTCGCCGAGTTGAGCTCTCGGCAGGGGTTTTGGCCCGACACCATCAGCACCGACCTTCACAGCGGAACCTGCGAAGGCCCGGCCTACGATTTGCCGACCGTCATGACCAAACTGCTCCACCTGGGTTTGCCGCTGACGGAAGTCATTCGGCGGACCACCATCGAGCCGGCCAGGGCCATTGGCTGGCAGGACCGCATCGGAAGCCTGGCAGTCGGGAGGGAAGCCGACGTGACGGCACTCTCGCTGGAAACGGTCGACACCGAATTGGAGGACTGCCAATCGCAACTGCGCCGAGTCCGGCGGCGCCTCCGGCCCCGGGCCGTTTGGCGAGCGGGAGCGCCCGGACGAATCACCGAGCCGGCTCAATGGCCCAATCCGGCGGCCATTGCCAGGCAGAGAGCGGCCTGGGACCTCCTGGAGGTGCGAGACCCGCATCCCCCCGGACAACTCACTTGACCAGGCGGGTCTCGGGGTATTGAGCGAACCATCCGAACCAGAAGGCGCGGAAGGCTGGAATACGGGGCAATATCCGGTCGGGGTTTTCCTCGGAAACCAGGCCGTCTTCGGTCATTTTCCAGGCTTTTCCGCCGTCGTCGATCACGCGGTCATCCCGCAACAGCCTCTGAAACCCTTGCTTCCCGGTCTTGAAGACACGGTTAGCGCCCGATCGCGTCGTCAGGATGGTCAGGTGGTGCCCGGCCAGCTCGGTCCGGAAAACGGGATTCTTTTTCAGGAATCTCGAGCTGACCGCCAGAGACTGCTCCTTGCCGTCGGGAGTGTAGGGAGAGAGCACAATTCCCAGGATTTCAGCCTTGTTCCTCAGGCGCTTGTCCCTCTCGGCCACCTGAAACATCAGCGAGTCGGTCGCAAAGTACTGCTTGTAGGCTTGACCCTCCCGGTAGTCGCGCTCATGCCCCGTGTCCAGAGACAGGACGGTGGTGGCGGGGTGTTTTTTTCTCCACTCCCCCCATCGGGTGGTCACGATGGGAAGCGGCTCCAGCTTGAGGCCGGAGCCCGCCAATTTACCGATCACGGGTGTTCCCAGCAGGGTGGACCACAGACTGTTGGACTCATGGTCGAACATCAGCTTGTTGGCCCGATAGACCAGTCCGCTGGTGCCGAAGGTCCGGTGCTGCCCCCCGACGACGCTCTTGTAGGGGATGGCGGTGCCGCAGAGCGTGCAGTAGACCAGGGTAATCCCGGTGCCGCCCAATTTGTCCAGCGCCATCTCGTGCCAGGCCAGAATCCGCTTGGGGTAGGCTCGAGCGCTGCCCCCCACCGACAGACCGAAGACGACGTGGTTGTCCTTGAGATAGCCGGCCTCACTGGCCGGAATGTTCTCGGGGTGGTCCAGGGGAGGAATGCCGTTGACCTTCACCCCTCCCCACTGCACCTCGTCCAGCCGGACCAGGGAGCGGGCAGCCGGCGGGAAGAACTTGACCATGCGGGGATCGATGATCTTGTAGAAGGATCGCTTGAAGATGAGGTATTCAGGGTGGGGTTGGTAGGGTTGCTTCCAGACCCACCTCAACCAGCGCTGGCTGTCCTGCCCGAAGAATTGGCCGGTCTGCCTGGTGAGGAAGCGAAAGAGCCGACTCTTGATTTCCGGGTAGGTCGGCCCGCTGAGCTCGACCAGCATGGCCGTATAGGTGTCTCTCCAGGCACGGCTGATGGCCTCCAGGGCGGGTTTGGCATCGGCGTCCTCGACGGCTCCGGCCTGAAAGAACAACTCCAGGGGAGGGAAGTCATCGTCGTCGTCCCGGGGCGGCGCGGCCTGGCTCGGTAGCAGGGTGAGAGCAGCCAGAACAAGGGCCGGCCCCAGCAGGCAGGGCAGCAGCCTACGGGTTGTTCCGGGAGGGCCCTGAATTCCTTCGGGCATTTTGGTTTTCCAGGGTGTGCTCATGATCCCACCGGCGGGGTGGCTGGGTGTAACAT
>JAPPFQ010000484.1 GCA_028875135.1 Acidobacteriota bacterium | reverse complement strand
TCCTCATCGTCCTCATCGTCCTCGTCGCCCTCGTCGTTCTCGTCCCCCTCATCGCCCTCGTTGTTTTCACCATTCCTACCTCCACCTGTCGGTGGCTTGGGTGGCAACACGACCTCGGACGGAGACGGAGGTGGGGGCGTTGGTGGGGGCGAAGGCGCGCGCTCAGTACTGGCCTCAATCACTTCCGGCAATGTCGATGTGGCGCTGTTGGCGACATCCACTTCCAAGGCCAGGGCCGTAAACAATCCTTCTCCCGTCATGGCGCAGTGCACCAACCCCAGAAACTCCGAGGTGTCGGTGGTGGCGAAGGCGTCCTCAATGGACCAGGATGTCTGTCCGTTGGCCAATAGAGGAATCGGAATGGAGTCGAGCAGCACGCCCTTGCTCATCAGGTCGCACCGCAGCAACACGGGACTCGATTCCAGGTTATGGAGCGCGATGCCGGTAGTGGTTTCTCCTTTGCGACGGCGTACCTGGAAGATCGCGTTGTGAACGGGTAACCCGGCACTCGCCCAGGCTACTCCGAAGTCCGGGTGTTCGAAGCCGACCATCGCTCCGATGCGTCCCTCTGAGACCACTCGTGCCGATCCCGTCACCAACTTTCCGCGGCCATGAGTCGAAAGTACGACGATTCCCAGGGGCAGCATCTCCGTCTGAACCGTTAGGGCGCCGTCCTCCGTAATCTCCAGACCGCCCGCGATGTCTATCAGCGCATCGGGGGCAATCGGATTCCCTTGGGTGTTGTAGAAATGGATGGTAGGACGGCTTGGAGGGACGGGTGCATGAAAGGGAATGAGGCTAGGACCGCTCGGCCGTGTCTCCGTGTTCAGAAACACCAAATGGGTGATCCAGGTCCCGTTGGCGATATGAGGAAAATCCAGAATAGTCTGCCCGTAAACACCTCCTATCTGGTCTACGGGCAGCACCGATAGCGTGTCGAAGACTCGCTGGCCGGGATCGATCTCCACGGCGATGGCGCTGAACCGGCCCTCTCCCGGCGCGTTACAGCGCACCGACCCCAGGAAGTCTGAGGTGTCGGTCGCGGTGAATACCTCTTGGATAAACCACGAGGTGTGGCCGTTGGCCTCCAGGGGAATCTCCGCCTCTTCCAGCGTGACGCCCCCGCTCATCAATTGACAATTCAGCGCGATCGCTTCCTTTCCCAGGTTGTGAAGGGCCGCCACGGTGCTGATTCCCTCCCTTCGGCGGCGTGCCAGGAATAGCGCATCCTGAAGGGGCCGGCCGGGGCCGACCTCGGTGACCCCGACGTTCGGGATGGTATAGCGCACCAATCCGGCGATAGGACCGTTCGAGACCGCCCGCACCGACCCCGACACCGGTTCCCCTCGCCCATGGGTTGTTATGGTGAGCTTGCCGAAGGGTTCCATCTCCGTCCGAACGGTCAGGCTGCCGTCCTCGCGGATCGCCAGATCGCCCGTCAGGTCCACTAACGACCCGGGAACAATGAGATCGCCCCTCTGATCGTAAAAGTAGATTTGCGGCCGGATCGAATAGTCGGCCACATTCACGAAGACCAGTTCGGAAGTGGTGCCGGTGCCGTTGGCGAAATGGGTGAATTCCAGGGTGTGCTCGCCATCGGCGGCGACGGCCCGTCCGGATGAAACGCCAACTGCTGCGATGGCGATGAGAAACAGGGCGAGCACACGGAGCCCCAACCGACGCGATGGCCTTGAAGCGGCGGGGACGCCGGAAAGCCGCGCCTTTGTCCCCGCTGAATTTCTTGATTTCCGGTGGCTACACTTCATCGTCCCGGTTCAAACAGCTCAGGCGGCCGTGTTGACACTTGCCGTGCCTTCAGCAACCCGGACCTTGCCCAGAATCTTGGCCAGCCGCTCGACGTCGTCCTGCTCGGCAATGATCTGGTCTTCCAGCAGGTAGGCCGTGGGCACGTGGTCACAGACGTCCCTGGCCAGGCTGTAGGCTTCCACGGCTCGGGTTTCCAGCTCCAGGTCCATCTCCAGCATCTCGGTCAGGTCGGTGGACTGGTGGATCTCTCCCAACTCGACGGTCGGGACACCGCCCAGATAGACGATCTTCTCCCCCCAGGTCTTGGCATGGGTGAGGGCTTCCTCCGCCTGCTTGGTGAACAGCTCTTCGAACACCTCCTTGTCCGGTCCCGTCAGGAGCATGCTGTGCTGGTTGTATTGGACTATGGCCGTGTACTCCAGGGAAACGGCCTGGTTGAGGATTTCGATCAGTTTGTGGTGATTTGCCATGGTTGAGGTCCCTCCCTTTGTATTTCCGAATTGCCCGGCAGCAGTCGGGCCCCCAGTTGAGCCGACGGGGCTGAGTCGGTCGTAAGATAAGCAGCCAGCGTCCTGAGACTAAGAGGCTCTGCTACCAGACGAGTCGAGCTTATCCGGAATATTACAGGGCGTCAACCCCTAAATTATTGAAAACATTGCAGTTAAAAGAAATTGAATGTCAATTTCAATTTCGCCTGAAACGAAACCGGTCGCTCACCGGAGGCTGAATGGACGCCAGGGCCGGCCTTGCGCCGCAGACCAATTGAGAGTAGATTCACTGTCCCCGAAACAGCCGTCCCAAATCGCGGGCCGCAGGCGGTTGAAACGCCGTTGCCCGGAACCGGAGACTACTCATGTCCTTGACCAACCTGCTGCATGAACTCTGCGAATTCGACACCGCCCTGATCGCCAACACCATCGGCTACATCGATCCCACTCCGCCCCACGAGATCTACATGGGCGGCTCCATCCAGTCGGTCACGCCCTCCCTGGGACCGACGGTGGGGGTTGCGGTGACCTGCGAGCTCGACAGCAGCACTCCCCACAACCAAGCGACACCCGAGCCCTACCTGCGGCAACTGGACCAGATCTGCCGAATCGCCGAGCCGGTGATCTGGGTGGTCAAGACGGTGGGCTCGCGACCCGACCACGAATGCGTGCTGGGAGACGGGATGGCCAAGACGCTGGCCGCCGCCGGCTGCATCGGGGCGGTCACCGACGGCGGCGTGAGGGACGTGGCCGGACTGCTGAGCATCCCCTTTGCCGCCTATTGCAAGGGCAGGACCATCCACCACTGCGCGCTCAACTACGGCCGGATCAACCAGCCGATAGAGGTCGGAGGCATCACCATCCGCACCGGCGACGTCCTCCACGCCAACGAGGAGGGCGTGATTCGAATCCCCTCCGCCTGCCTGGAGCGGCTACCCGCCATGGCCATCCGGATGCGTTCTTTCGAGCAGGATGCCCACCGCTTCATGCGCCAGGCCGACCTCAGCCCTCGGGCCAAGCGCGACAAGGTGAGCGAGTTGCTGGTGAAATACGGGTTCGGTCCGCGGTGACCCCGGCTACATCTCGGCCAGGGCTTTCATCATGGTGACCCGGTCCTGCTTGAGGAAGGCGTGGGTGGCGCGATCGGTATCCAGCTCCGCGGCCAGCAGCATTTCCCGGCCCAGCTCCGAGGCCTGGATCACCAGTCCGTCGGGTCCGATGATGAAGGAGCGGCAGTTGTTGTTGGCATGGCACATGTTGGCGGAAACGAAGTAGATGGTGTTCTCCCCCGCCCGGGCCATCAGCAGGGCCTCCTGAATGGGTCGTTTCCAGGCCATGTCGCTGTAGAGGTGGTTGAACTGGGGGTGAAAGACAATGGTGGCGCCGGCCTTGGCCAGTTCCCGAACGTTCTCGGGGAACCGGAAACCCTCGAAGCAGATGACGATCCCCATGCAGATGCCGTCAAAATAGAATAGGGTGGGTCCGGTCCCCGGGGAGTAGCCTTCAGCGTCCTTGGGAGTGAGCCGGCTCTTGTGATGGACCGCCACCGTCTTCCCCTCCCGGTCCAGGATCACGGCGCTATTGAAGGGCTTGGCGGACCCGTTGGGCGTCTCGGTGCCCACGATGGCGCCCATGTTCAGCCGGCGGCAATGCCCGGCAATCTCTTCCAGAGCCGCTTCCAGGGCCGGGGCGGGACAGGCGGCTTCGGAAGCCAGAAGACCCACCCGGTAGCCGGAGAGGTGGGTCTCGGGGAAACAGAGCAGGTCCACCCCTTCCCGGGCAGCCTTCTCCATGGTCTCAAGCACCTTGGCCGTATTGACCGCCACGTCGGTGGTCTGGGGAATCTGGGCCGCCCCCACTTTGATCTTGCTCACTGCTTTCCTCCCGCTCCGCCTGCAGCCCGATCAGGGATAGATGGTATGACCGGCGACGCTGAGGTCGATCCGGAACAGTGTCTTTCCGGCCGTAATGTAGGCGGTCCGCTTGCCGGGGCCGCCAAAGGTGAGGTTGGTGATGACGTCTTCGGGAACGTCGATGAAACCCAGCAGCTCGCCGGTCGGACTCACCACGTAGATTCCCGGCGGATTCAGGCCGGTTTCTCCCTCTCCCCTGGGCATCTTGATCCCGGCCGCGGCCCAGAGATTCCCCCGGGCATCCACGCGAACCCCGTCCGCGCCCCGGCCCGGAGAGAAGTCGTAAACCACCCTCTGATTGGCCAGCCCATCGTCTTCCTGGATGTCGAAGGCCCAGATCTTCCGGTTGCCGCCGGGCTGGGGGTTGCTGTCCACCACGTAGAGGGTCCCGTCGTCTGGTGAGAGGGTGATGCCGTTGGGACGCTGTATGGCCGGTTGTTGCAACACCCGGACCACCGAGCCGTCGGAATCGATCCGATAGACGGCTTCTTCCTGCATCTCCATGATCGATCGGTCGCCGTAGCAGGGGTCGGTAAAATAGATCCGTCCCCGGCGGTCAATGACGAGGTCGTTGGGACTGTTGTATCGCCGGCCCTCGAAGCGGTCGGTCAGCACCTCGACCTCGCCGCTTTCCATGTCCGTCCGCACCAGCCGCCGCCGTCCCCCCGGGCCCGATTCACTCCCTTCGCAGC
>JAPPFQ010000483.1 GCA_028875135.1 Acidobacteriota bacterium | reverse complement strand
GGAAATCCCTTGGCGGTTTGATAAGTCAACGCAATTTCAAAACGCAACACTAGTAAACTGTTCCCGGTCCTGTTCCCCAACTCCAAGACGGAGGTAATCTACGGGACAGGGTTCTTCGCGGGTGCAGGCGGTGGAAACCCACACCAGGGAGGCAGACATGGCGCAGTTGAGAGAATACGTCCGCAGTATCGTCATTTTTGTAATGCTGGCGATCTTGGTCTCATTGCCGGCGATGGCAGAGATCATTACGGTGTCGGTACCGTTCGTTTCTCCCAAGGGCGACTACGTCACGCAGCAGGAGCGCTACCACACTTTTCGCATACCGGGCATGATCATTTCCCAGGATGGGTCGGTATTGGTCTTTGCCGAGGGGCGCCGGGGAGACGGTAGTGACCCGCGTCGCGATGAGAACGCCCCCATGGACCTGGTGATGCGCCGGAGCACCGATAACGGTCGAACCTGGCACCCGATGGTTGTCATCGAATCCGGTTTCCGCCCAGGTGGGGACCTGCTCGATTTCGCCGACCCGACGCCGGTGCTCGATGCCAAGACCGGGACGGTGTTCCTGTTCTATGGACAAATGCCGGACATTGCGCCCCGTAATATGGCCTACGGGCAAAGCCCGGACTCCAAGGACGGCAACCACATCGTGTGGTTCCGTTCCAGCACCGATAACGGCCAGACCTGGTCGGACCGCAAGCAAGTGGTCTATCCGGACGAACCGCACGAGACCAGTGACGGCCTCTATTGGCGTCAAGCCGAACCCGGTCCGGGCAGCGGCATTCAACTTCAATGGCAGGATCAAAAAAGATCGCGCAACGGCCGGCTGATTATTCCAGCCAAGCGCGGCGGATCAAGAACACCAGACGGACCGGTTACCGTTGAGCCGTTCGTCTATTATTCCGACGACCACGGTAAGAGCTGGCAGGTCGGCAACGTCACACCGGGACCCGAGGCCAACGAAGATGAAGTCGTCGAGTTGACCGACGGCAGAGTGTTGCTGGACGCTCGGCCGGAAAGCGGCAAGTTCCGCCGGCGCCACATCAGCACCGATGGCGGCCTCACCTGGGGACCCGACAATCCGGACGCCATACCCATCACGGAAGTGGACGGCTCTCTGGTGCGCTATTCCGCCAAGCGTGCAGGGCACGACCGCGATCGGATCCTTTTTTCCGGACCGCGCGGGGAAAGGGGCCTCAACCGCAACAACATCACCGTCTGGACCAGCTACGACGAAGGAAAGACCTTCACCAATCCGGTTCAATTCAACAACGGGTTTGCCGCCTACTCGGTCATGCAACGATTGGCCGACGGCACCATCGGCATGGTGGTGGAAACAGCGAAGGGTCCGGCTGACAGGTACGGCGAGATCACTTTCTACCGGTTCGACCTGGCCGAGTTGGAAGGCGGGTCCCGGCGCCGGTAAACAAATGACGGTTTCCACCATGGCCACGTCCAGGCTCGATGACCCCACGCCGCCGGCTCCCATTCCCCGCAGCTTTACGGACTATGTGAAGTCCTTCGGTCCGGGATTCGTGGTGATTCTGACCTGGCTGGGTTCCGGAGACATCCTCTCGGCCGGCATCTCCGGGGGCAACTACGGCTACGCTCTCATGTGGGCCATGGTGTTCGCCCTTCTGATGCGGTTCTTCTTCGTCACCACCATCGCCAAGTACCAGCTCTGCAATCCTCACGGGGAAGGAGTGCTGGACGGCCTGGTCCGTCTGCACCGCTGGTACGCCCCCTTTCTGCTGGTGGTGGCCGTGATCGTCGCCCACATCAACGGGACCTACATGGTCGCCGGCGTCGGGGAGATCATGGTGGAGCTGACCGGCGCGGGGCGCGAGTGGCAGTGGGCGCTGGTCTGGGTGGTCGTCGGACTGGTCATTATTTTCCGGCCGGTGTACGCCCGTGTGGAATGGGTGTTCAAGGGGTTCATGGTCCTGATGACGGTCTCGCTTCTCGGCACCGCCATCTGGGTCGGACCCGACCTGGCAGGCATCCTGAAGGGTGTCCTGACTTTCCAGCTACCGGCCACGCAGGGCCCCTTCGGCGCCATGGTGGTGGCCATGGCCATGGTGGGCGCCGTGGGGGGCTCGCTGATGAACCTGGTCTACCCCTACTTTCTGGAACAGAAGGGTTGGCGGGGACCGGCCTACCGGCGGGTGCAGACCTACGACTTCATGCTGGCCATGGGCGCCATGATCCTTTTCAACCTGGCGGTCTGGACCCTGGGGGCCGAACTGGTGCACGCCGGCGGCAGCCGCATCGGGACTCTGGACGACCTGACCGGGCTGCTGGGAATCGTGCTCGGCAACGGGGGGCGGCTGCTGTTCTTCCTGGGTCTGTTCGGCGCGGTCTACACCTCGCTGCTCGGCTGCGGCCTGGGCCTGGGCTGTCTGGCCAGCCACGCCTACCGTCGCTGGCGGACCCCGGAAGCGCCCCCCACCGACCACCGCCTGCATCCCGTCTACCGGCTGGTGGCGGTCTGGACCCTGGTCTCGCCGCTGGTCTGGGTCTTCACCGAGCGAGCCGACTTCGTCAGGCTGACGCTGCTGGTCAATACCCTGATGGTGGTCCTCATTCCGGCCCTGGCCGGGGGGCTCTGGTGGATTACGGCCAGTCCCCGTCTTATCGGACCGCGCTACCGCAACCGCTGGTGGGAGAACCTTCTCATGGGATTTCTGTTCGTTCTGGCGCTGTGGGGAGCGGTGGAGTCGGTCAAGTCGGCAGCGGAGATGCTGGATTAGGCGAAGTTGTCCCCGGCGGCTCGAAGCAGTTACACTGCTGAAGTTAGAAGTGTGAAGTGTGAAGGGTGGAAAGTGGTCGGCCGAGGGTTTCGGCAACGAACTGTGCTTACTTGAAGGACGGCGCCGAGGCTGACACGATGCTTTGCGTGTGGATCCAATAACTATCCACTGATCACTATCCACTATTCACTTGTCACTTAAATGCGCTCCCGTCCCATTCGACGGGGCGGGTGATGCAGGGTGAAACAGGAGTATTTCAGGCAGGGCACCATGCAAGTTCCGATCGATCAACTGGTCCAGGAGTTTCTGATCAACGGCTACGTGGTCTTCGAGGACTTCATCCCCGCAGCCAAGGCCGAGGCGCTTCACGCGGAGCTGCTGCCCATGCTGGAGAGGGTGAAGGCCTGCAATTCCAGGGTCCTGAGCGGAGACCTGGACAGCGGTCGCGGCCGGGTCACCGAACCCCTGCGCTTCAAGATCGAAACTCCCTGGAGGATGCCCTTCTCCGATCCCGCCCTCTATGAGAACGCCACCGTTCTGGAGCTGCTTGAACGGCTGTGGGGGAGCAGAGACTTCCTGATCAGCGACTATATCTCCTACCATCCCTGCCCGGGATGCGGAGTCATGAACTGGCACCGGGACGGGGAGCTGTTTGCGGCCAACGTGGTGTTACCGGCCTTTCCCTCCCTGTCGCTGAAGGTCGCCCTGGTGGATACCAACGAGCGGAACGGCAGCTTCGAGCTTCTGCCCAGCACCCATCACTGCGGCGTGCCCGAGTTGAGCCACGTGCCGGGTTCCGGCGGCGGTGACAGCCTCAACCGGTTGATCGAGTCGGGGCGTTATCCTTCCAGGATGCGCCTGAACCTGAAGCGCGGCTCGGCCTACATCTGCGATGCGCGGGTGATTCATCGCGGGACGCCCAACCGCTCCGACCACGCGCGGATGGAGCTGGACATCGGCTACCGGCTTGCCTGGTATGATCCCCGCAACCATCCCATCGGGATGACGTCTCGAGACTTCGAGGAACTGTCGGAACGGGGGAAGCAGTTGCTGAGCCTGAGCCGGCGGCTGGAAGACCTGAATTGAAGAGCCACGCCGGGGACCGCAGACCCGCAACGGCCATTGTCCTTTTTCCCGGCCAGGAGGCCGTTGAGCCATGAACCAGATCGAGAAGATCAGAGACCAGTGGAAGCGGGGGGAACTCTCCCTGGGCACGGCGGTTGCCCTGACCGACGCGGCCGTGAGCGAGCTGTTCGGCGAGGCGGGCTACGATTTCGTGTGGATCGATTGCGAACACTCGGCCCTCAGCCTCTCCCAGGCGCAGGACCACATCCGGGCGGCGCGAGGCGCGGGCGCCGCGGCTTTCGTGAGGGTGCCCTCCAACGATCCGGTGGTCATGAAGCCCTACCTGGAACTGCACCCCGCCGCCGTCATCGTTCCCCGCATCGAGAGCATCCACGATGCCAAACGGGCCGTGGCCAGTTTCCACTACCCGCCCCGGGGCGTGCGCGGCTTCGGTCCGGCCCGAGGAGTGAGGTTCGGAGCGGTGGCGCCGCCGCAGTACCTGGCCGAGATCGACCGGAACATGATGCTGATACTCCAGATCGAGCACATCGACGCCGTGGATGAGATCGACGCCATCCTGGAACTTCCGGGCCTGGACAGCATCGTGGCCGGACCGGGCGACCTGAGCGCCAGCATGGGACTGGGCGGCCAGGCCGGACATCCGGACGTGACGGCCGCCTGCGAAAAGATTTACCGGGCCGCCATCAGCAGGGGGATCCCCGCCGGCCATTCCACCGGCTACGACCCGCAGGGCATCCGCCGCTGGCTGGCCCTGGGGCTCTCCTGGATCGCGGTGGACGGCGACTGGATCACCCTCTACCGGCACGCCTCCGAGGTCGCCCGGAAGATTCGAGAGATCCAGCCTGCCTCAAGCTCCTGAGCCCCAGGCAGTTGAAGGCCCAAAGAGATACCCACGAAGGGCCAGTGCGCCGTGACGGCTCTGCCGCGTCGGTACGGTTGCGGCCCGGCAAGCCGGTGCGTGCCGCCTGGAGGAGCAAGAGTGATCCACGAAGCGACACGAAGGACTACGAAGGGCCACCAAGCGTGACG
>JAPPFQ010000743.1 GCA_028875135.1 Acidobacteriota bacterium | reverse complement strand
CTACCGAAAGCATCATCCCGGCCACCGACAAGGACGTTGAGCTGGTGGAGTAGGGGGCGGGCCGTTGGAGGCTCGGCGGAGGCCTGAATGCGGATCGGCATTCTGGGCGGGACCGGGCCCGAGGGAAGGGGCTTGGCGTTGCGCCTGAGTCAGGCGGGATTCCCGGTGACCATCGGTTCCCGCAAACCGGATCAGGCGGCCCTGAAGGCCGAGGAGCTGCGGCTTCGCTTGCAGGAGGAGGGCGGCTCGGCAGCCGAAATCTCCGGCCTGGAGAATGCAGGGGTTGTCGAGACCTGCGAGACCGTTTTCATCGCGACGCCGTTCGAGCACGCCGCCGGCCTGTTGGAGAGTTGTCGCGGCCATTTCCGACAGGGACAGATCGTCGTAGACGTGACCGTTCCCCTGCAGTTTCGGGCGAAGCGCCTGCAACTGAGGGAATTGCCCGAGCCTTCCGCCAGTGAGCACCTGGCCAGGGTCCTGCCGGAGGGCGTTCCCCTGGTGGCTGCCTTCAAGACCATTCCGGCCCATCTGCTGGAAGATCTGAGCGAGCGGCTCGACTGTCATGTCTTTGTCTGCGGGGATTCCGCCGGGGCCCGGGGGCGGATCGTCCAGATTGCCTCCGCGATCGAAGGGCTGTCGCCACTGGACGTGGGTCCGCTGAGGCAGGCGGCAACCCTGGAGCGCATGACGCTGCTGGCGATTCAGATCAACAAGCGGCACCGGGTGCACCACTCCCGGTTTCGCGTGGTCGGTCTGGAACGCGCAACCCCGCCGCTCTGAACACCCCTCGTCGCCCGGCTGTGTCGTTCCGGGTTGCCGGGCCTGACCCCGTCGGACAATCCCGCTAAAATAGAGCGCAGACCGGAGATCCGGAAAGGGGTGTCGACAAGGCCTCGACCGGAGGGGAGGGAACAGCGTGAGTTCCCAAGGCGTGGCGGTGCTGGCCGGCGGCGTCGGAGCCTCGAAGTTCCTGGCGGGCCTCAGCCGGGTCATTCCGCCCGAGCGGATCACCATAATCGGCAACACCGGGGACGACTTCAAGGTGTGTGGGCTCCGGATCTGCCCCGACCTGGACACCATCACCTACACTCTCGCGGAGAAGGTGAATCCCTCCACGGGCTGGGGCGTTGCCGGGGATAGCTTCGACTGCCTGGAGTGGCTGCAAACCTATGGCGCGCCGAGCTGGTTTCAGTTGGGGGACCGGGACCTGGCCACCCACCTGTGGCGTACCCACCTCCTTGAGCAGGGTTTGGGCCTGGCGGAGGTCACGGCCAGAATCGGCCGGACCTGGGGGCTGCGCAGCCTGCTCCTGCCGATGACCGAGTCCTACGCGCCCACTCGGGTCCTGACCGACCGGGGAGACCTCCACCTGCAGGAATACCTGGTGCGGGAACAGTGCCGCCCCCGGGTGCTCCAGGTGAGCTACCGGCAGGCGGAGCAGAGCCGGATGTCCCCGGGGCTCCCGGAAAGGGTAGCCGAGGCCTGCCGGGTGGTGATCGCTCCCAGCAATCCCCTGATCAGCATAGGACCCATCCTGGCGGTTCCCGGCATGAAGGAACTCCTGCGGAATTCCGGTCTGCCGGTCACCGCGGTCAGCCCTCTGGTGGGGGGCAGGGCACTGAAGGGACCGGCGGCCAAGATGCTGAAGGAGCTGGGTCATCCGGCTTCGGCGCTGGGCGTTGCCCGCCTGCTGCAGGGGGTTGTCCATCAGTTCGTGATCGACACTCGGGACCAGGCCCTGAAGAAAGATATCGAGGGCTTGGGAATGCAGGTCAAGGTCACCAACACCGTCATGGCCGGCCTGGCCGACAAGGTGGCCTTGGCGCAAGCAGTCATGGGGCCGTGGTGACGGTCGTCCTTCTTCCCGTCAAGGATCCGGAGCGATCCAAGCAACGCCTGGCCGGGCTGCTTTCTCCCGGGGAGCGGACCCGGCTGGTCTGGGCCATGCTGGAAGACGTCTGCGCGGCCGTCCGCGGATGCCGTCTGGCCGATCGTGTGGTGGTGGTGGCCCGCGACCCGGAAGTGGCCGACTATGCGGTTGGGAACGGTTGGGAAGTGTTTCGGGAAACCGAACAGGTTTCCGAGAGCCGTTCCGTGGACTGGGCTTCGAGACAACTGGAAGAGCAGGGTGCCGAAGCGGTGCTGCGGCTGCCGGTGGACATTCCCCTGGTGCAAGCCCGGGACCTGGATGCCCTCCTCGATCCGGCCACTCGGGGACCCGCGGCCGTGCTGGTTCCCTCGCAGGACGGGCTGGGAACCAACGCCCTGCTGCGCTCGCCGCCCTTGATTTTCCCCTCCAGGTTCGGAGCCGGCAGCCTGCAAAAACACCTGCGGGAAGCACGCCTCCGGGGGTTCGGGGTGCTGGTCAGGAAGATGCCGAGGTTGGCCCTGGATCTCGACCTGGCTTCAGACCTGGTGCGATTCCAAAGCTTGGGGAAGGGAACCGCCACCCAGGCCCTTCTACAGAGGCTGGGGGTGGGGGAAAGACTGGCGGATCTGAATCGAGGCGCCCATGCGGGTTCCTGAGTACAGGGTCATCGGAATTCCCGGTTTGCCGGAAGTCCGGAAGGGGAGCGGCCTGGGCGGGCTCATCTGCCGGGCCGTTCGGGGGGCCTCCCTGGAAGTGCTGGAAGGAGACATCATTGTGGTCACCCAGAAAGTCGTCTCCAAGGATGAGGGGAGAACGATTCGCCTGGAGTCGGTAAAGCCTTCCCGCCTGGCTCGCAGTTGGGCGGGCGAGCTGGGCAAGGACCCGGCCCTGGTCGAGATCATCCTCGGCCAGTCCCGCCGTATCGTCAGGATGGACCAGGGCCGGCTGATCGTGGAGACCCATCACGGGTTCGTTTGCGCCAACGCCGGAGTGGACCAGTCCAACACGGCTGCCGGCGAGGTCACCCTCCTGCCGAAGGATCCCGACGCCTCGGCCCGCCGCCTTCGGAGCTGCCTGGAGAAGAGCTTCGGGACCCGCCTGGCCGTGATCGTTTCCGACACCTTCGGCCGGCCCTGGCGCGAGGGGCTGGTGAACGTCGCCATCGGGGTTGCCGGGCTGGCCCCGCTGATGGATTACCGGGGCGGTCTCGACAGTAGTGGCCGTCCGCTGGAGGCCACCGCCATGGCCTGGGCCGACGAGCTGGCCGGGGCGGCCGAGCCGGTCATGGGGAAGACCCGCGGCATCCCGGTGGCCATCGTCCGTGGACTGACCTATGCGGCAGCCGAGGGTTCGGCTTGTGCATTGATTCGGGCGCGGGAGAATGATCTCTTCCGGTAGTGGGGCTTATCGCGAATATCCCACCGGGGCGCTGGATGCAGTATGAAAGCCGGCAAATCCCAATTCGCTTTACCGGCTCCCGATCCACTCGCGAAGCGCCTCGTCGATCCGTGTCTGCCAACCCTTGCCGTCGGCACGGAAGTGATCGATCACATCCTGCGACAGACGGATGGTGGTTGACACTTTGGGCCTGGCACTCGGCGGACGACCTCGCCGCACAGCCACCGTGGCAAACTTTTCCGGCCAGCCATCCCGCGACAGATCGGGTGCGGTATCCGGGTCGAAATCTTTCGCCATAGAGTCTTTGTTCTCGATCACTTGCCTTTTATGTTACTACGATAAAGCTGGGTGTCAACAACGCGGCCTCCTCCTGGAGAAGAATGCGGGCTCGAAACGGGTCTTGAAACGTCTTCGGCCGATCCTATATTCGAATTGACACTATGACGGGGCGGGCGTAGGATGTGCTTAACTGCGTTCACCTTAGAAGCCTCTTATGAAGCGGCTTGGACAGACATTCGCATGCGTGCTGCTGACAGCTTCGGTGCTGTCGGCGCAGGAGCAAGGCGAGCCACGCGAGGCTCGTCCCGAGGCCCTCAGCCCGGAGAAGTTCTCCGAGGCGCACGGTTCCTTGTTCGACCGTCCCAAGTCGAACGAAGCGGCGGAGTTGACCGATCGGCTGCTCGGGTCCGAACCGGGCGCCGAGTCAGGCCTGGTTGAGCGGCGGAATTTCATCGACGATCACATCTTCGGCAAGATGGAGCGGGATGGCGTGCCGCATGCGCGGCCGGCGTCGGACATTGAGTTTCTGCGGCGGGTGACGCTCGACTTGACGGGGCGCATCCCGACTCGGACGGAAGTGCGCGCCTTCCTGGCGGACAAAGATCCAGACAAACGTGACAAGATTATCGACCGGTTGCTCGACAGCGAAGAGTACGTCGAGAAGTGGGCCTATCACTTCATGGACCTGTTCCGCGCCAACGGCAAGATGGGACGCGGGCAACACCTCTTCCATTATTGGATGAAGCAGAACCTGCGCGCCGACAGGCCCTACGACCAGGTTGCCTACGACATCATCTCGGCATCGGCCAAGAGCAACCACGTGGTGGCTGCGTCGAACGTGATCGCGCGGGAGCACATCCAGGGGGCTCCCCAGCCCAAGGACGGCGACGACCTGGGCATGGTGCATCAGCTCGATACCCACGATGAGCTGGCCATTCACTACGCCAAGATCTTCATGGGACTGAATCTGTCCTGCATTTCATGCCACGACGGGCAGGGACACCTCGAGGAGGTGAACGTCTGGCTGAGCACGAAGAGCCGGGCGGAGTTCTTCCAACTGGCTGCTTTCCTGGGCCGTTCGCGGTATCAGATGTATTTCGAGAACGGCCAGCCGCAGTCGGGGGAGTTTCTACTGGATGACGGCAGTCCCGGCTACGATACCGAGGGCGAGAGCATGGTTCGCGTGGCGCGGCTGGGCGGGCCGGATAATCCGGTGTTCCTGCTGAGCGGCGAAGAGCCGCGGCCCGGCGAGGAACCGCGCGAGGCGCTGGGACGGATATTGACCGCGCACCCCCAGTTCGCTCGCGGCACGGTGAACCGCTTCTGGGCCAAGT
>JAPPFQ010000410.1 GCA_028875135.1 Acidobacteriota bacterium | reverse complement strand
TCCCAATGCTTGCCGGTTTGCAGCGTCCGGTATCCGGCCCGGGAAAGCAGGCGGGGAAGGGTGTCCACCCGGCGCACCAGGTAGCTGGCTCGATGCCGGTTCTCCAGGGTATGGGGCAGATCGAAATAGGGGCGGTTGAAAGTGACGCCGCTCTGATGGGGGTAGAGCCCGGTCAGTAGGGTGGCCAGCGAGGGGCGGCACAGGCTGTTGGGGACGTAGCCGTTGACAAACCGGGCCGAGCGGTTGGCCAGATCGTCGATGTGGGGCGTCCGCACCAGCGGGTTGCCCATGAAGCCGAAGTCGCCATAGCCCTGGTCGTCGGCGATGATGAGCAGGATGTTGGGAGGGGAAGCCCAAAGATGGCCTGCCGTCGCCAGGCAAAACACCGCCGGCAGCAAACCGGGCAGCCCCATCCCGCGTCGCCGGCGGGTTGTACGCGCGCCTTTGGAGAATCCCTCGTTGTTCAGCATCTGTCAGCCCGCGTTGCCGGCCGCTGCTCGGGATTTAGCCGGTGGATTCGTCAGAGGCAAAGGGTCGCGTCTCAACTCCGCCGAGACCGCCTGGAGTCCGCAAGGCCGAATGCCCGAGATCCCTTCGTCCCCTGAAAGATCCGCCGGAAAACATCGATTGTGCAGCCTGGGGAATGGTCTGTCAATCGGTCCGGCAACTGCGATAGAATGCCGCGCGAAACGGAAATTACCGCGCCTTTGGAGATGGACTCGGGGTCCCCACGGGGGATGACTCCGGGTCGGGACGCACCGTTGCCTCTGTCCGGACGAGGCGGCCGCGACCGGCGGCGGCCCGGGACAACCTGCCATGCCAAGACATTCAATCGAGCCCCGGACCCGCCAGGGCAGGGAGTACATCGCGGGAGAATGGAAGCCCCACCGGGAGGAACTGGAGGTGCTCAACCCCTCCGACCACTCCGTCATCGGATCGGTTCCCGTCTCCGAAGTCGAAAGCCTGGATCGGGGCGTGGCCGCCGCCAACGATGCCCTGGACACCTGGGGGAACCATTTGAAGTGGTCCTGGGTCCGGCGGGCCGAAGTGGTGGACACCTGGGTCCAGCATGTTCGCAAGCACCAGTCCGAGCTGGCCCTCCTGATGGCGATCGAGAGCGGAAAGCACCTGGACGAGTCCAGGGCCGACGTGGTGGAGGCCATCCACATGCTGCAGTATTGCGCGGGCCGGGGCCGCCAGCCCATCGGCGAGCGGGTGGCCTCGGAAATCCCCGACAAGGAAGCCGAGATCTACCTGGCCCCGCGCGGCGTCTGCACCGTCATCACCCCCTGGAACTTTCCGGCGGCCATTCCCACCTGGCTGATCGGGCCCGCCCTGGTCTGCGGCAATCCGGTGGTCTTCAAGCCCTCCGAGGAGACACCCCTGACCGCCCAGTACTTGGTGCGGCTGTTCGACCTGGCGGCCCGGGAGCACGAGGCGCCCCCAGGCGTGCTCAACCTGGTCTACGGACCGGGGCATGTGGGAGAGCACCTGGTGCGGCATCCGGACACGGTGGGACAGCTTTTCACCGGCTCTCACGGGGTGGGGTCCAGGGTCAAGCAGATTGCGGCCTCCCACTACGACAAGTTCGCGGTGTGCGAGATGGGCGGCAAGAATTCGCTGATCGTGCTGGAGGACGCCAACCTGGAGCTGGCCGTCAACTCGGCCATCCTTTCGGCCTACAAGACCACCCACCAGCGCTGCGTGTCGGCGGATCTGCTGATTGTCCAGAAGTCGATCGAGCCCGAGTTCACCCGGCGCTTCCTGGAAGTCACCGACGGGGTCCGCTTCGGAGACCCGCTGGATACCGCCTTCCTGGCCGGGCCCCTGATCAACCAGAAGGCGGTGGACAAGTTCGAGGCCTGCGCTTCCCGGATCGAGGAAGAGTGCGAGGATCGCCTGCGCCAGGGGAGCCGGGAGGGCCCGGGCAACTTCGTCCGTCCCAACGTCTTCCGGATGTCCCATCGTCCCGGGACCTTTGCCCTGACCCAGGAGTTTTTCACCCCCAACGTGGTGATCGTGCCGGTAGCGGATTTCGAGGAAGCCATGCAGGTGGCCAACGCCAGCGAATTTGGGCTTTCCATGTCGCTGATGACCGATGACTTCCGCAAGATGAGGGAGTTCAAGGTGCTGGGCAGATGCGGTCTGAAGTACGTCAATCTGCCCACCATCGGCGCCGAGGTGCACCTGCCCTTCGGGGGCATGAAGCGCTCCGGCACGGGCATGCCGTCGGCGGCCTGGCTTTTCAACTACATGTGCCACGCCACCGCTTTTACCGTCAACTACGCCGAAGAGATCAGGATGGCCCAGGGCCTCTCCGCCAAGGTGTGATCGGGGCATTGAACCGCACCGCATCGGAGAGCGGTCCCCCATTGGCGGGTGCCGACGGACGCCCACCCACAGTCCCAAGGAGAATGAATCATGCGGTCAGCCAGAGTTTCCATGAATGCCGTTTCCCTGAAGGATCGAATCCGGCTGCTGCCGGCCTTCTGCCTGCTCCTGCTGCTGGCGGGGTCCGGCTGCACCGTCTCCAGCCCTCCCCCGACGGAGTTCGAGTCAGTGAGCCTCGGCAAGGACCAGTGGCAGTTCATCGGAGGGGAGTGGGAGGAGAGTGGGGAGGGAGTGATGACCCCACCCAGGACGGCGGTCGACGAGCACCTGGCCTTCAACACCAGCCGGGCCTATACCGACTTCGAGGCCGAGTTCGACTTCCGCTGGAACATCCAGAACTGCGGCGCCGGGCTGATCTTTCGCGCCCGCGATGCCCGGCATTACTACATGGCCCACTTTCCCTGCACCGGCCAGCAGTACCGCGCGGAACACTTCTGGGCGGCCATCTCCAAGGTGGACGAATCGGGGTGGGTGCACTTTCTGCAGAAGGAGCTGGTCAGCGGCGCGCCCAGCGAGATCGGGATCTGGCACAAGGTCAGACTGGTGGTCGAGGGGCCGGAGTTTCGTCTCTGGGTGAATGGCCGCCCGCAACCGGTGGTCAGGGACGACACCTACGCCGGACCGGGCTTCGTGGGCCTGGAGAGCTTTAACGCCCGGGATCCCGACACCATCGGCCCTTACGGGGATCCCATCGTCAATATAGGGGCCGGCAGCAGCTTTCGAAACGTGAGGATTCGGGGGCGGAAAGACGCCTCGGTGGCCTGGGACCCGGAACCCAAGCCGGTCCGGAACTACTTCTACCCCCTGGGCGACACCCCTCTGGGCAAGTGGCAGTACGCCTCCAGCCTGGGGCGGGCTCCCAACGGCGACCTGATCATGAAGCTGGCGGTGGCCAAGGAACACCTGGTCCCGGGAGCCGTGCAGGTGCTGCTCCGCTCCACCGACAACGCCAGGAGCTGGTCCGAGCCCTGGAAGCTTCCCGAGGCCCTCAAGAACGGGAGCTTCCACACCGGTACCGACGGCCTGCTGCGGCTGCACTGGGTCCAGCACGAGCCTCCCTTCCGGATTCTCACCGCCGCCTCCAGCGACAACGGCAAGACCTGGGGGGACATCGAGGAGCGGGGCCGCATGAAGTTCGCCAAGGGCCTGGAGGTGGGAAACGCCTACGTGGGAAAGATAGTGGAACTGAAGAACGGGACTCTGCTGCGCTTCGGCTACGCGGTAGGACCCAACGAGAGCGTGCACGGCGCCATCATGGAGAAAGACGGGGTTCGTTACTGGGGACCCATCACCGAGGCCGATTTCGGCTTCTCCATTCGCTCGACCGACGGAGGCAAGACCTGGTCGGATCCGGTTGACGTCAACGGCCCCAACCCCAGTCCCCACTACTTCATGGTGGCCAAGGAGACGGGTTCTGAGGTCTCGGCCGCGGAAACCAGGCAGGGGCACATCGTAGCCCTGATTCGGGCCTACACCTCGCCCTGGATGTGGGAGAGCTGGTCCACCGACGACGGCAAGAGCTGGAGTCCGGCCGCCCGGGGACCCTTCCCCATGTATGCGGCCACCAACTCCATGACCTCCACCGCCTCAGGCTACCTGGTGATCGCCGGGCGCCACCCCGGGGTGGGCCTGCAGGTGAGCCGCGACGACGGCATGACCTGGCGGACCACCCGGATCGACACGCCCTTCTACGCCAACGGCTTCTCGCTGGAGGTGGAGCCCGACGTGGTGCTCTACATCTACGACGGGAAGTATTCGGATCCCCAAGTGCGGGCCCAGCTCATCCGGATCACACCGGAGAAAGCCGAGCCGATTCGAGTCAGCGGGGGATGAAGGGGAAAATCCGACGCCAGGCTACACCCTTCCCAAGAATGCAGCCCCCGGCGTGAAATCGGGGCTACCACCGGTGTCATTTCGGTGTCCTCCCGTTCATTACATTGGGTTGCGCAGGTTGTCGCGAGTTGGATGTGGAACACTTCTGCTAAACGCCGACCAACTCGATGCGGTCTCCGTAGCGGCCCTCGCGGCTGAGACTGAGATCCTCCGGCCAGGCTCCGGCAGAATGCACGGGCCACGCTTCGTCGAGGCTGGGCCTGCGGACGGTCTTGGTGGTTTTTCGCCGCAGCAGCAGCGTCTCGGTGTCCATATTGACCTCTGCGGTCTCCCATCCGGAGGCACTCCAGGAAAGAGCCTGGCTGTGGCCGCTGCCGCCAGCCTGGTTGGACCACCAGGGCCGGTGAAGGCGGGCCGAGGCTGGCAACTCGAAGCCTATGATGGACTCGATCTCGCTGAAGGTGGTTCTCCATTCCTGGGCAGCGAGTCCGCACAGGTGGGAATACAGCCGCTGGTACTTGCTGCGGGCCGCCATCTGTCGGTATTCCTGCTCCCGGTGGTTCATCGCCATGCCAAGCCTCCCTGTCAGCGTCAAATGCCAAGCACCGGCTAGTGTTATGTCCCATAAATAAGTGATATAATAAAGGGCAAACTTTCCATTCT
>JAPPFQ010000379.1 GCA_028875135.1 Acidobacteriota bacterium | reverse complement strand
GTCATCCTGAAGCGTGGACGACCTGTTGTCGAGCTCTTTCCCGCAAGCGGAAGTTCTTCCAAATACCCCCAGTTGGAATTGGCGGGAACGGTCCACGAGGTCGGTGACGTCGTCGGTCCGGTGTTTCCTGAAGAGGATTGGGAAAGCCTGCAACCATGAGGTTACTGCTCGACACCCATGTGCTGCTCTGGTGGCTCAACGATGCAGGCCGACTCTCGGCCGGCCAACAGGAGGCCCTCGGCCGGACTGGAGAAAAAACGCCCTTGCTGGTGTCGGACATATCGCTCTGGGAAGTGGCCATGTTGCACAGCCTCGGTCGAATCGGGCTGACGCTGCCACTGAGAGATTGGCTGAGCAAAGCGGTAGCGCCGCCGCTGGTTCAACGGCAGGGCATCTCTCCGGCGATTGCGACCGAGGTAGCCGCGCTTCCGGACTCCTTCCACCGTGACCCGGCAGACCGGATTATCGTGGCCACCGCCCGGGTTCTGGGAGCGACACTGCTGACCCAGGACCGAAGAATCGTGGACGCGGGACTTGTGGACACCCTGAGCTGACCAAGCCCCCCGATCGTCGGGATGGGTCAAACACCAAACTCCCGGCTCTCTTCCCTACAGTCAATGAATGGACCCACCTTCAGCCGCTGCTTTGGGGGACTCTCCCTGACTCCGAATCACTCCGGAAAACGCCATCATTCGCCCCTCAATCCCGGGTGACCGGTCTGAGCAGCTCCTGGTACAGATCGGGGCGGCGCTTGCGCAGGGTGAAGTTGGTATTGGCTCGAGCCTTGGCGAGAGATTCGGCCGTCAGGTCGGCCACGGCCATGTCGGCTTCGATCTTCCGGGTCCGAGACTCCGCCAGCAGTTTGCCGTCCGGAGCGAAGATCAGCGATCCGCCGGCGTGATAGGGCTGGCGGCGATACTCGGGACGATAGAACTCCACCGTGCCCGCCGCGCCGGCCTGGTTGGTGATCACGGCGAAGACTCCGTTCTCGACGGCGCGGAAGCGGTAGAGACTGAGCTGGTCCTTGGTCCGGCGGGCGACGGCCTCCTCGGTGTCTTCGGTCCAGGGGCCGCTGCGGCCGGCGCTCGCCATCAGCAGCACTTCAGCCCCCTTGAGGGTCAGGACGCGGGCCACCTCGGGGTACATGGCGTCGTAACAGACGATGACGCCCACCCTGCACTTCCCCACGTCGTGCACGGGCAGGGCGCCGCCCCCCACGTACATCAGACCCTCGTCCTCCGACATGTGGACCTTGCGGGATTTACCCATGTAGCCGTCGGGGCCGACCAGGACCTGGCAGTTGTAGACCAGGTCCCTCTCCTTTTCGGACATCCCCACCGCCAGCACCATGCGGAACTCGCGGGCGATCTGCTCCAGCCGGCGCACGCTGGGACCTCCCGGAACCGGCTCGGCGGCCGACCAGCACTCCTCCGCCATCCAGTGGCCATGGATGGCCAGTTCCGGAAACAAAGCCATCTCCACCCCCTGTTCGGCGGCCTTGCGGGTCCAGCGTTCCACCTCGGCCAGGTTCCGCTCGGCCTGCCCCAGGTATCCATTCATTTGAATTGCGGCCACTCTGACGGTCTGCAAAGCGTTCTCCTTACCGAGCTAAAACCGAATGCTCCAGGTTCCCGACTCCAGGTAGACGTCCAGGGCTACCCCTTTGAGATAGTCGTAGCAGAAGTAGTTGAGGGCGCCCAGGGCACCCAGGTCGGAGGGGTCCCGGACCGCCCCGGCCCAGTGTTGTATGGACGACTTCAGCAGGATCAGGGACTTCTCCAGCCGGCCGTTGGTCTCGTTCATGGCTTTTTCGTAGGCCGGCGCATCCTTGCCGGCCAGCGCTTTCCTGGATCGCAGGTAGGACAGCCTGGCCCGGCGCACTTCCTGCACGGCGGCGATGTAGTCGGTGCCGAAATGCAACTGTCCCAGGAGCTGCCCCAGGTAGCTCTTCCCCTGGGGGCGGCTCTTCTCCAGTGCCGATTCCACCAGCGGGGCCGCCTCGAGATAGTGCGCCCGCAACTCCTCCCATCCCGGGTTTGGGCCCGAATCGGAATTCCAGTGCTTGCGCATCATGGTGGTGACCGGGAAGAGGAATCCCATAGCCACCCGGTCTCCGGTGAGAGTGGCCTCTTCCAGGATGCGGTAGACCTCCAGCATGTCGGAAACGGCCGCTTCCCCGCACACCTGCCGGACCTGGTCCCGGTAGACCGACTCGGGGGTGACCCTGGAGGACCAGGAGGCCTGGGCCATGTAGGCCGTTCCCGCCTCCAGCTTGGTGACCAGGAACTGCCGGCCGAAGTAGCCGGAGACGTTAAAGCGCTCCATGGCCTGGAAGATGCGATGGAGCGGCTGGGTGGGCAACTGGGGGAGGATGCCGATGTTGTCGTCGGCCAGCGTCGCCAGAATGGCCACCTTCATGGGACTGTGCTCGGCAAAGGCCAACATTTCGGTGCGCTCGGCAGCCAGCGAGGTCAGGTAGTCCATGGGGACCATCAACATGACCCGCCCCGGGAAGATCCTGGGCATGACCGGATAGAATTCGTCGCTGAAGGTGCTCACCACCACCGTGGCCTCGGGATTGGCCGTCTCTTGAAGGACCCCGCCCTCGTTGAGCAGCTTGTCCAGCGTGTCGGCGTTGGCCAGGGCTCCCTTGAGTTCTTCCACCGGCCGGTCCCCTTTGCGCACACCCACCGGCAGAGTGTTGGCTTTGGCCGACTGCAGCATCCGATCCAGGCTGAACTCCGGTTCCAACCGGTACTTGCGGTCCAGGCGCTCCCACATTTCCCGGTAGTGCTCTCCGCCTCCCGGAAGCTCCGGCTGGGTCAATCCGTAGAAGTCCGCTTCCGGATAGGTGTTGACGTGACCCCGGATGATGGTCTTGTTCAGCTCCATGACGGCAGGGTTGTCAGGCGTCATGTAGGGAAACGCCCGCGGATCGACGGCGTACTCCGAGATTCCCAGGCGGGCGTTGCGTGCGCCTTTCATCGCCTCCTTGGGGATGTAGGTCCGGTCCGACCACTGGGGCAGCTTCCAGTTGAACTCGTTGGTGAACTGGTTGATCCTGAAGTTCAATCCGGTCTGCATGCCGCGGCGCCTGGCGTAGGCGAACAACTCGCGCAGCAGTCCCTGGGCGGCCCGCACCCGGTCCCGGTAGGTGTCGGCGCCGGCCAGTTCCGGGTTCACCAGTTGGTTTCTCCCCTCGAACAGCTCCCGGCCGATGGTCTCTGCATGTATGGGGACCTTCCAACCGTAGTGGAGCACGCCGGTGGTCTTGGGTTGGTCCCGCATCTGGTAGTGAACGAAGGGCTGGTGCGGATAGATCTGCGCATAGAGGACATTGAACTTCATCTTCGCCAACTGATCGACCAGGTGGCGATAGTCCTTCATTCCGTAAAAGATCAGGGAGGTAGCCAGGTTGTTGATGGCGCGGTAGGAACGAAACCGGAAGCGGGGTTCCCGAACCAGGTCCAGTTGGCGGGGCGGGAACGGCTCCGCGACTTCGGGGAAAACGTCTTTCTCCAGCAGGAAACGGACGCCCGAGCGCTCCACCAGCTCGTACACCGCCCACAGGGTGGCCGCCGGGCTGCCTCCTCCCAGGACGAGCAGATCCCGGTCTCCGGCTCTCACTCGCTTGAGGACGATACCCTGGTCGCTGACCCGCGGCCAGGTGTAGTGGGCAGAGATGGATTGAAAAGCGGGATTGGTTTGGGGATTGCCCAGGAGGATGCCGAGTCCTGTGCCGGCATCCAGGTCCCGGACCAGCTCCGACCGGATGCCGTAGAGCTCTCTCAGGTAGCGGACCAGCTCATGGGCGGCAAAGACTTCCAGGTCGTGCGCTTCGGGACCCAGGACAACGGAGCAGCGAAGAGACGGATCCGGGGCCGAAGCCTCCTCGACCACCGGAACGGTCGAGGCCCTCGCCGGGCTCAGCCAGAAGGCCACTGCCACCAGCAACGGCAGCCCAGACCGACACCAGTGAAGGACCGCTCGGAGAAAATTCCAATGCCTCGCCCCGGTTCGGCGCCCGGGCCGCCCCCGGCTTAGCCTCAGTCCCCTTTCAGCGATTTCAAAGAGGGAGCGCCAAACCCGCGACGCGGCAGCGACCATGCAGGCGCGCCGGGCTGGCCTACGGGCGTATTCCATAAAAAAAATCCTGTCTCTCCGCAGTGTCGTTGGTTAGGGGAGAGCTGCGAAGCTGCGGTTGGTGTCGGTAACTTGGCGAGAGGTCCCGTACAGGCCATCCTTATAGAGCTGCGAAGCTGCGGCTCAGGGTAGCCCCGGGTGGCAACCCGGGGTCGTATGGGTTCAGCGCCAACCCAGCCGCGAATGCGGCGAATAGGAAGCACCCGTTCGGGAACGCACTGCCTTTCCAAAGAAACGCCGCCCGACGTCACGGCTACCTGCAGCAGCCGCGAATGCGGCGAATAAGAAGCACCGTCCCATAACGCACTGCCTCCCCAACACCACGCAAGACAGGTACCCCTTCTTTTGGCTGCAGGTCCCCTCCCGCCTACGGCTGGCAGGCCCGCCGATAGTCGACCAGTCGTTCCGCCACGAAACCCTCCAGGTTGACCGACTCGAAGAAGCGGGCGCCCATGTCGTAGAGCTGCTTGACATGCTCTTCGCTCTCGGGCGAGACGCCGACATGGATGCCGTGCCGCCCGCCGACTTCCAGGGCCTTGTCCAGGGCCTGCAGCACCAGGGGATGGCGGGTCTCGATGGGGTGCCCATAGGCGGTGGACAGATCCCAGGGACCCATGTTGAAGATGTCGATGCCGGGAACGGCGCCAATGGCCTCCAGTTGCTCCACGGCAGCCGGTTCCTCCAGCATGAGCGCCACCAGGACCTCATCGTTGGCCTGATCCAGGTAGGCGCGTGCATCCCCCAG
>JAPPFQ010000740.1 GCA_028875135.1 Acidobacteriota bacterium | reverse complement strand
CGGAGCCTCCAACGGCCCGCCGCCTACTCCACCAGCTCAACGTCCTTGTCGGTGGCCGGGATGATGCTTTCGGTAGGCTCCTCCCGCTCGGCCTTCCACACCAGGCGAATCGCCCACAGCAGGATCGCGATCTCCAGCGCCACCATGAACCAATCCAGAGCCGTCACCATTGTCTCAACCCTTCACAGGCGCCAGGCCCATCTGTTGCTCGGGCGTCATCCCCCGGGCCAGCGAACCCTTCATCCATAGGTAGTAGACCAGGCCCGAAGCCGCCATGGAACTGAGCAGACCGCTGAAAAGCTGGTTCTGCCCGACATAGAACCCGACCAGGAAACCCACCAGCCAGGCCACGTAGGCGGCGGGATTGAGGTTCATGTCGGCTCCCCTGGCGCTCTGGTAGCGTTTCCGCCTTTCCGGAAATGCCCAGTAGTCCAGAATCACCGTCATGGCGATGGGCGCCACCACCCAGCCCAGAAACTGGACATACCAGTTCACGAACCGGTCCAGCCCCACGAAGCTCCCCACCAGGCCCACCAGCCCGGCGCCCGCCGTGGCCAGCCGGCGAGTGAATTCCTGTCCCCAGACCATGGGGATGGGAGGCGCCGAAAATGCCAGTCCGGCGGCGTAGGTGCCTCCCTGCACTGTCGACTGGGCGCCGAACCAGCCGAACACCCAGACCACAAAGGGCAGGCCCAGGGCCTGAGCCATGATGAAGACATTGAACTCGCCGGTGAAGGCGGCTCCGATGGCTCCCCCCCAGTACTGCATGGTGACCAGTCCGGCGTAGGCCGTCATGATCCCCACCAGGGCCTGCCTGCCGTTTTTCCAGAATCGGGCCATGTCGGAAATGATGGTCACCCCGACCAGCCAACCGCCGGCCGCCATGTCGAACCCGATGAATGCGGGCGCGGTGGGATCGAACCACTTGTTCCACAACACGCCGAAACCACCCGCCCGCGTGAGCGTGGCGTCGATGATCATGAAGACCAGGACCAGAAAGCCGGGCACGGCAATCCAGTCCACGTAGGCAATCCAGCGAATGCGCACCACTGCCGGCACGATGAACAGGACCCCGATGGCGATGGTCGAAATCAGCCAGGGAGCCGAGCCGGCCTCCCAACCCCAATGTCCGGTGAGACCGTCCCTTGTCATGTTCAGAATGACCGAAAACCAGCCCATGCTGGTCAACCCCATCAGCACGTTGGGCAAGACCACTCCCTTGCGCCCGAAGGTGTAGCGGTAGAGGAGCGCGCTGGAATAGCCGGTCCGGGCGGCGGCGGCCCCGATCAAGGCCCCCACGATCCCGTTGCTCAAGGTCCCGAAGAAGATAATGGGCATGGACAGCTTCAAGGGAAAGGACTGACCGACGATTCCTCCCACAACGAAGCTGGACAGCACCAGCACCCATCCCCAGAGAATGATGGAATTGTTCCAGTAGCTGAGCCGCCTCGAAAGTGGCACCTTGGACCGGGCGGCGTCTCCAACCACCGCCCCCGACTCAGCGCTTCCGCTTTGTGTCGACAAGTTGCAACGCTCCTTTCAGCGTGTCTCTCCCGGACACGGTTGGCGTCAGGCCAGACCCCGGACCACCGCCTCCAGCGCGGACAGACAACGGTCGACTTCCTCGGCCGTATTGTAATGCACCAGTCCCAACCGCACGACCCCACCGGAATCGAACAATCCCAGCCGCTCGATCAAGGCCTGGGCATAGAAGTCCCCTTCCCAAAGGAAAAATCCCTTCTTGCCCATCTCGGCGGTGATCTCCCGGGGAGAAAGACCGGGGACCGTAAAGGCCGCCGTGGGCGTGCGGCAGTGGAGCCGGTTGCGGTCGGTGATTCCCCACATCTTCAAGCCCTTGATCTGCTCCAGGCCGTCCAGCAACCGATGGAACAGGGGGCGCTCATAGCTCTCGATGGCGGACAGGCAGGTCTTCACGTGCAAGCGCCTGCCCTCGAGCTGCGGATAGCGGTCCCTGTAGGGGCCGCCCTGCTGCCGGCCCAGTTCCGCCAGGTATTCGACGGCGGCCAGGCTCCCGGCAATCCCTTCGTGGTTCTGGGTCCCGATTTCGAAGCGAGGCTTGGCCGGCCTGATCTTGTAGGCCGGAAGCCGCTCCAGCACCTCCTGTTTGCCGTAGAGCACGCCCACGTGGGGACCGAAAAACTTGTAGACCGAGAGGGCCATCAGATCGCAGTCCAGCGCCTGCACGTCGATGGGTCCGTGCGGGGCGTAATGGACGGCGTCCACAAAGACCAGCGCTCCAACCTGGTGGGCTTTCTCGATCACCTCCCCCACCGGGTTGACGGTGCCGACCGCGTTGGAGGCGTAGCCGATCGCCACCACCTTGGTCCTCGAGTTGAGCTTGGACTCCAGCTCTTCCATGTCGAGGGTGCAGTCCTCCGGGTGGATGTCGACGCAGTGCACCTTGGCTCCGTGCTCCTCCAGGGCCTGCCAGGGAGAGACGTTGGCTTCGTGGTCCAGCACGGTCACCACCAGTTCGTCGCCCGGCTGCAGCGTCTTGCCGATGGCCCGGCTCACGTTGTAGGTGTGGGTGGTCATGTTCAGACCGAAGGCAATTTCATCGATGGAACGGGCATTGAGGAAATCGACCATGGCCTCGTCGGCTTCTATCAGCATGCGATCGGTGTCCTCGCTGGTGACGAAGGTGCCCTCGATGTTGCAGTTCATGGCCATGTAGTAGTGAGCTACGGCATCCATGACCTGCCGGGGAATCTGGGTCCCACCCGGGCCATCGAAAAAGACGGCCGGGTGGTTGTTCACGGTGCGTTCCAGCGACGGGAATTGTTTTCGGATTGAATCCAGGTCGAGCAAGGGGGCAGATCTCCAGGTTGGCCCGGGCCGTTGGCAGGGACCCGGATGCGGTCGGCTTTCTAGAAGAGGTTCCAGGGCGGGACCAGCGCCTCGATCCGGTCGGTGGCGGGCTTGAAATGGGCGGCCGCCTCGTTTACGACCGGCGGCTTATGTCCCGCAAACAGATGGTCGGGACGGAGCCGGGCCAGCCGCTCCACGCTCCTCATGGATTGGTGCAGGTCGCAGTCCCCGATGTTCTGGAGCAGGATCTTGCCTTCGGGAAAGATGGCGTCGCCGGCGAAGAGGGCCAGTTTGCCGCCGTCCTCCACCAGGAAGGACATATGCCCGGCGCAGTGGCCGGGAGTCGCTACCACCCGGAAGACCTTGCCGCCCAGTTCCACTTCCTGGTTGTCGTGAAGCTCCAGGTCCACCGGGCAGGGCAGAAACTGGAACTCGGGGGGATACATTCCGGTGGAGCGTCCCTTGTCCAGGTTGATGGCCTTTTCGTCGCCGCTGCGCAGCCAGCCGGCGGCTTCCGCCGAGAGGGCCACCTTCAGGTTGGGCAGCCGCTGCTTCAGGGGCGCGGCTCCCGCGGCATGGTCTCCGTGAGCGTGGGTGAGCAGCATCCACTCTACCCGGGCGGGGTCCACGCCGTGCCCGCGGATATTCTCCACGACCTGGTCGGCCCCCATCCCGCCACCGGCGTCGATCAGCAGGTAGAGATCTCCGGCCCGCATGAGGTAGACGTTGCAATCCATGCGGTCGGTAAAGACCGTCTCAGTCTCGCCTCCACCCACCAGAAATACCGTCTCAGTCACCTTCATAACCCAGCCTCCCGATGCTTTCCGCCGAAGTTGCAGCCGCTCGCCGCGGCGTTCCGGGCGACTTCCGACTAATTACATAGTGGACAGTTGTCAGTGGTTAGCGCCCCCCGCCCCGCCGTGCGGATCATACGAGAGTGAAACAGGTTTGTTTCAGTTGCTTAACGTGCCGATACAATAACTATCCACTAATCACTAGCCACTATCCACTTGTCACTTGGCCGCGCCGCCGTCCCATTCGACGGGACGGCTCATAGGGGGCGAAACAGGGGCGTTCCAGACAAGTGGCTAGAATTTGATCCGGGCGTTTAGCCTCTAGTTGATCTCGACTCAGTCCTTCATGAATTGCAATCCGGAAATCAGGCGCTTCCCCACTCCCGAAACGCTTCACTAATCACTGACCACTGACCACTAATCACTTGTTCTCAAAAACCACTATATCGGCCCGAATGATCATGCGCGTCATATAGGGCGAGGTCCGGCTAACGAGCGTACTCGGGTTCTTCCCGGTCCAGGATGCGCCGGATGGCCTGGAAGTGCAGGTCGCGCATGGTCGCCAGACCCGACTGCATCACGGGAGCCACATCCTTGACGGTGGATTCCGGAATATCTCGCAGCCGCTGTCCGGACGATTGAACAATGAACTGGGACTGGCAGGCCCGTTCCAGGTAGTAGAGGTCGTCGAAGGCGTCCCACACCGTGGGCCCGGTCACGATCACCCCGTGGGCGCCCAGAAAGGCCACATCGTGGTCGCCCATGGCGGCGGCCAGGCGGTCTCCCTCCGCGCTTTCAAAGGCCAATCCGCGATATTCGTCGATATAGGCCACCCGGCCGTAGAAGCGGAGAGCATTTTGCGAGGCCATCTGAAGCCTGCCCTGCTCCAGCAGGCAGATGGCGGTGGCGTAGGGCATGTGGGTGTGCAGCACGCAGCGAGCCCGGGGCTTGGCCATGTGGATGCGGGAGTGAATGAAGAAGGCGGAATCTTCCACGGCGTTGCTGCCCTCCAGGATGCGGCGGTCCTTGTCGGCCAGGACCAGGTCGCTGGCGCACAGCTCGCTCCAGTGGAAGCCTATCGGATTGACCAGAAACTGGTGACCGTCGTCCGTGACCGCCAGGCTGAAGTGGTTGCAGATCCCCTCGCTCAGCCCCAGACGTGCAGCCCAGCGGAGGGCGGCGGTGAGGTCAATCCGCGCCTGTCTGATTTCCTCGGGTGTGATGGTGGATTCCTTTCAGGAAGAGATTGGGCTAGAAGCCCTGGGCCTCG